>NZ_JBSGXP010000072.1:0-39872 GCF_053610105.1 Kitasatospora sp. NPDC054939
TTCGTGGCGATCGAGAAGATCCCGCTGACCACCAACGGCAAGCTGGACGCCCGCGCCCTGCCGGCCCCCGACCGGGAGGCCTTCGCCGGCGCCGAGCTCGTCGCCCCCCGCAACCCGGTGGAGCAGGCCCTCGTCGCCATCTGGCACGAGGTGCTGGGCCTGGAGCAGGTGAGCGTCGAGGACAGCTTCTTCGACCTCGGCGGCGACTCGATCCGGGCCGTGCGCCTGGTCGGTGCGCTGCGGGCGGCCGGCTTCGACTTCTCGATCCGGGACGTCTTCGAGCACCGTACGGTCGCCGAACTCGCCCTCCAGGTACCGGACTTCACGGGCGGCGCCTCGCTGATCCGGACGGTCGAGCCGTTCGAGCTGATCGGCGCCGAGGACCGCGCCAAGCTCCCGGCGGACGTCGTGGACGCGTACCCGATGTCCCAGGTGCAGACCGGCATGATCGTCGAGATGCTCACCGACACCGAGCGCCACACGTACCACAACCTCACCTCCTTCCGGGTCCGCGACGAGCACCCGTTCGACCCCGCGATCTTCCACGAGGCCGCTCGCGCCGTCGTCGAGCGGCACGAGATGCTCCGCACCTCGATGGACCTCACCGGCTACTCCCAGCCCCTCCAGCTGGTGCACGCCGCCGCCGAGGTCCCGATCGCCCTGCACGACCTGCGCGGGCTCACCGAGGCCGGGCAGCTGGAGCGCTTCCTCGCCTTCGTGGCGGACGAGCGGGCCGACCTCTTCGAGCCGGAGCGGGCGCCGATGATGCGCTTCTCCGTGCACCTGGAGTCGGACGCCGCCTGGCGGCTCAGCTTCACCTTCCACCACGCGATCACCGAGGGCTGGGGCTACCACGCCCTGCTGATGGAGGTCTTCGAGGTCTACTCGGCCCTGCGCGACGGCCGGGAGCCCGAGCCGTTCGAGCAGCCGGCCGTGCGCTACGCCGACTTCATCGCCGCCGAGCAGGCCGCCCTGGCCGACCCGGAGAGCGAGGCGTTCTGGAAGCGGATCGTGGACACCCACGTGCCGCTCGTCCTGCCGGTCGGCCTCGGCGACGAGAGCGGCCCGGCCGAGACCCTCCGGGTGCCGGTGCCCTACGCGGACCTGGAGGACGGGCTGCGGGCGCTGGCCGCGGCGGCCGACTCCTCGCTGAAGTCGGTCCTGCTGGCCGCGCACCTCAAGGTGATGAGCGAGCTCACCAACGAGTCCGCCTTCCACACCGGCATGGTCTACCACGGCCGGCTGGAGGCCCCCGGCAGCGACCGGGTGATGGGCATGCACCTCAACACCCTGCCGTTCCCGCTGCAGCGCGGCGCCCGCACCTGGCGCGAGCTGGTGGCGCAGGTGTACGCGCAGGAGACCGCGATCTGGGAGCACCGGCGCTACCCGCTGCCGGCCATCCAGCGCGCGGCGGGCGGCAACCAGCGCCTGCTGAACGTCCTGTTCGAGTACCTCGACTTCCACCACCTGGACAGCACCGTGGTGGACACCGACGGCGGCTACAGCGACGCCCCCACCGAGTTCGGCATCAACATCGCCGCCACCGGCGGCAACATCCTGCTGCGCGCCTCGACCCGGGCGCTCGGCCGGGAGGGCGCCGAGCGCCTCGGCGCGATGTACCGCTCGGTGCTGGAGGCCATGGCGGCCGACGCCGGCGGCGACGCGCTGGTCTCCCGCCTGCCCGGGGCCGAGCGCGCCCGGGTGCTGTCGGCCTGGGCGCTGAGCGAGGACGCGGACCGCGGTCCGCAGTCGACCCTCGACCTGTTCGAGCGCCAGGCGGAGCTGACCCCGGACGCGGTCGCGGTGGTCGCCCCCGACGGTTCGCTGACCTACCGCGAGGTGGAGGAGCGGGCCAACCGGATCGCCCACCACCTGCTGGCGCAGGACGTGCGGCCGGACACCCTGGTCGGCGTCTGCCTGGCGCGCGGCGTGCACCTGGTGCCGACCCTGCTCGGCGTCTGGAAGGCGGGCGCGGCCTACCTGCCACTGGACCCGACGCTGCCGACCGAGCGCCTGGGCATCATGCTGCGCCAGTCCGGCACCTCGCTGGTCGTCACCACCGCGGACCGGCTGCCGGTGCTCTCGGCGGTGCACCAGGGCGGGTACGTGCTGGCCGACGAGGACGCCTTCCTGATCGCGGCCCGGCCGGCCGTCCGCCCCGAGCGGACCGCCGACCTCGACCGGCTCGCCTACGTGATCTACACCTCGGGTTCGACCGGCATGCCGAAGGGCGTCATGGTCCACCACCGGGGCCTGGTGAACTACCTGGTGTGGACGCTCGGCGTCTACGCCTCGCACGGCGACGGCGGCGCGCCGCTGTTCTCGTCGATCTCCTTCGACCTGGGCATCCCGGACCTCTTCTCGCCGGTCCTGTGCGGCCAGACCGTGTACCTGCTCAAGGACGGCATCAACACCGCCGACCTGGGCCGGGAGCTGATGGCGGGCGCCCCGTACGCCTTCGTGAAGCTCACCCCGGGCCACCTGGACCTGCTCACCCACCAGCTCACCGCCGACGAGGCGAAGCGGCTGGCCGGCGTGGTGATCGCGGCCGGGGACAACTTCCCGACCTCGCTCGCCGCCCGCTGGCAGGAGCTGGCCGGCCCGGACGGCACCAAGGTGGCCAGCGAGTACGGCCCGACCGAGATCACCATCGGCAACTCCGGCGAGCTGCTGGAGCGGCTGCCGGGCGCCGAGCTGATCCCGCTCGGCCCGCCGATCCCGAACACCTCGATGTACGTGCTCACCGACACCCTGGAGCCGGTCGCGGTCGGCGTCCCGGGGGAGGTCTACATCGGCGGCACCGGGCTGGCCCGCGGCTACCTCGGCCGCCCCGACCTGACCGCCGAGCGCTTCCTGCCGGACCCGTACGGCAAGCCGGGGGCGCGGCTCTACCGCACCGGCGACCTCGGCCGCTGGCTGCCCGACGGCAGCCTGGACTTCCTCGGCCGGATCGACAACCAGGTCAAGATCCGCGGCTACCGCATCGAACTCGGCGAGATCGAGGCCCGGCTGCGCCGGCACCCGGCCGTCGAGGACACCGTCGTCACCGTCCGCGAGCCGCAGCCCGGCAACCGCCGGCTGGTCGGCTACGTGGTCACCGCCGACGGCCACGGCCTGGACCCCGACGCCCTGCGCGCCCACCTGGCCGCCGCGCTGCCGGAGTACATGGTCCCGTCCGCCTTCATGGCGATCGACAAGGTCCCGCTGACCGCCAACGGCAAGGTCGACACCCGGGCGCTCCCGGCGCCCGACCGCGGCTCGCTGGCCGACGGCGACCTGGTCGCCCCGCGCACGCCCGTCGAGGAGGCCCTCGTCGCGATCTGGCGCGAGGTGCTGGGCCTGGACGAGGTCAGCGTGAAGGACAGCTTCTTCGACCTCGGCGGCGACTCGATCCGGGCGGTGCGCCTGGTCGGCGCGCTGCGGGCGGCCGGCTTCGACCTGTCGATCCGGGACGTCTTCGAGCACCGCACGGTCGCCGAGATGGCCCTGCGGGTGCCCGACGCGGTCGGCGGCGCCTCGCTGGTCCGGTCGGTGGAGCCGTTCGAGCTGATCGGTGCGGAGGACCGGGCCGCGCTCCCGGCGGACGTCGTGGACGCCTACCCGCTGTCCCTGGTGCAGACCGGCATGATCGTCGAGATGCTCACCGACGCCGAGCAGCGCACGTACCACAACCTGGCGTCCTACCGGATCCGCGACGAGCGGCCCTTCGAGGCCGAGGCGTTCCGGACGGCGGTCCGGCTCGCGGTGGCCCGGCACGACGTGCTGCGGACCTCGGTGCACCTGGAGACCTACTCCGAGCCGATGCAGCTGGTGCACGCCGGGGCGGAGCTGAAGGTCGCGGTCGAGGACGTCCGCGGGCTCGACGCGGCGGCGCAGTTCCAGGCGCTGCTGGCCTTCGCCGAGCGCGAGCAGGCCGAGCTGTTCGACCTGGCGAGCGCCCCGCTCACCCGGATCACCGTGTTCCTGGAGGCCGACGACGCCTGGCGGCTGGTCTTCACGCACTGCCACGCCGTCACCGACGGCTGGAGCCTGAACACCCTGCTCGGCGAGCTGGTGGCCGACTACCGCACGCTGGTGGACGGCGCGGTGCCCGTGCAGGAGGCCCTGCCGGTGCGCTACGCGGACTTCGTCGCCGCCGAACTGGCCGCCCTGGCCGGCGGGGAGGACGAGGCGTTCTGGCTCGACGTGGTCGGCACCCACGTGCCGTTCGCGCTGCCGGAGGGCTGGGGCGACCCGGCCGCGGCGCGCGAGCCGGTCGAGGCGGCCGTCCCGCTGGCCGGCCTGGAGCCGGGGCTGCGGGCGCTGGCCCAGCAGACCGGGGTGTCGCTGAAGAGCGTGCTGCACGCGGCGCACCTGAAGGCGCTGAGCATGCTGACCGCCGAGCCGGCCTTCTACACCGGCCTGGTGGCGCACGGCCGTCCGGCGGTGCCGGGCTCCGAGCAGGTGCTCGGCATGCACCTCAACACCCTGCCCTTCCCGATGGACCGCACGGCGCGGACCTGGCGCGAGCTGGTGGCGCAGGTGTTCGCCCGGGAGACCGAGTTCTGGGCGCACCGGCACTTCCCGCTGCCGGCGATCCAGCGGGCCTCGGGCAGCAGCCGCGGGCTGCTGAACGCGGTCTTCGACTTCCACGACTTCCACCAGGTCGACACCGACCGGGTCGACACCGGGGCCTCGCTCTCGCAGGCCTCCACCGAGTTCGACCTGCTGGTCGTGGTCTCGGGCGGCTTCGTCAACCTCCGCTCGGACACCGACGTGCTCACCCGGGCCGAGGCGGACCGGCTGGCGTCGCTCTACCGGACCGTCCTGGAGGCCATGGCGGCCGACCCGGACGGCGACGCCCGCCTGGCGTACCTGCCGGCCGGGGAGCTGGAGCTGCTGACCGGCAGCTGGGCCGCCGCGCAGGAGGCCCCGGTGGACACCACCGTCCACGAGGTGTTCGAGCGGCAGGTGGCCGCCACCCCGGACGCGGTGGCGGTGGTCTCCGACGGCGTCGAGCTGAGCTACGCCGAGGTGAACGAGCGGGCCAACCGGCTCGCCCACCACCTGCGGTCGCTGGGCGCAGGACCGGAGCGGCTGGTCGGCCTGTCGCTGGAGCGCGGGCCCGACCTGCTGCCGGCGCTGCTGGGCGTGCTCAAGTCCGGTGCCGCGTACGTGCCGCTGGACCCGTCCAACCCGCAGGACCGGCTGGACTACATCCTCGCCGACACCGCGGCGCCGATCGTGGTGACGCAGCGCAGCCTCGCCGAGCGCTTCGCCGGCTTCGGCGGCGAGCTCGCCGTCCTGGACGACGAGGCGACCGCGGGCGCGCTCGCGGCGGCCCCGACCGGCAACCCGGCGGTGCTCGCCGGCCCGGACAGCGTGATCTACGTGATCTACACCTCCGGCTCCACCGGCAAGCCCAAGGGCGTCTGCCTGTCGCACGGCAACGTGGTCCGGCTGTTCACCACCACCCGCGAGCAGTTCCGCTTCGGCCCCGAGGACGTGTGGACGCTGTTCCACTCGTACGCCTTCGACTGGTCGGTGTGGGAGATGTGGGGCGCGCTGCTGCACGGCGGCCGGATCGTGGTCGTCCCGGCCGCGGTGTCGCGGGCCCCGGGCGAGTTCCTCGACCTGCTGGTGGAGCACCGGGTGACGGTGCTGTGCCAGACCCCGACCGCGTTCCGCACGCTGGCCCAGCTGGCCGGCGCCGGGGACGCCCGGGTGGACGGGCTCTCGCTGCGCACCGTGATCTTCGGCGGCGAGCGCCTGGACATGGGCGAACTGGCCCCCTGGGCCGCCCGGGTGGGCGTCGACCGCACCGCGCTGGTGAACATGTACGGCATCACCGAGACCACCGTGCACACCACCCACCACCTGGTCAGCGAGGAGGACCTGGCGCACGCCTCGGCCAGCCCGATCGGGGCCGCACTCGGCGACCTGCGGATCTACCTGCTCGACGCACAGGGCGAGTTGGCGCCGATCGGGGTCCCCGGGGAGATCCACGTCGGTGGCCCGGGCGTCTCCCGCGGCTACCTGGGCCGCCCGGAGCTGACCGCCGAGCGCTTCGTGCCGGACCGCTTCGCCGGCGACGGCTCGCGGCTGTACCGCTCGGGCGACCTGGCCCGCCGACTGGCGGACGGCAGCCTGGAGTTCCTCGGCCGGATCGACACCCAGGTGAAGATCCGCGGCTTCCGCATCGAGCTGGGCGAGATCCAGGCCCGGCTGCGCGAGCACACCGCGGTCGAGGACGTGGTCGTCACCGTCCGCGAGGCGGCCGACGGCGAGAAGTCCCTGGTGGCGTACATCGTCCCGGCGGGCGGGGCGGAGCCGGACGTGGCCGCGCTGCGCGGTCACCTGGCCGCCGGACTGCCCGACTACATGGTGCCGTCGGCGTTCGTGGCGATCGAGCGGATCCCGCTGACCACCAACGGCAAGCTCGACACCCGCGCCCTGCCGGCCCCCGACCGGGAGTCCTACGCCGGCGCCGAGCTGGTGGCCCCGCGCACCCCGGTCGAGGCGCGGATGGCCGCGGTCTGGCAGGACGTCCTCGGGCTGGAGGCGATCGGCGTCGAGGACAGCTTCTTCGACCTCGGCGGCGACTCCATCCGGGCGGTGCGCCTGGTCGGCGCGCTCCGGGCGGCGGGCTTCGACCTGTCGATCCGGGACGTCTTCGAGCACCGGACGGTCGCCGAACTCGCCCGGCGGGTACCGGAGTCGGTCGACGGCTCCTCGCTGATCGAGACCGTCGCCCCGTTCGCCCTGATCGGCGAGCAGGACCGGGCGAAGCTGCCCGCGGGCGTCGTGGACGCCTACCCGCTGTCGCAGGTGCAGACCGGCATGATCGTCGAGATGCTCACCGACACCGAGCAGCACACGTACCACAACCTCACCTCCTTCCGGGTCCGCGACGAGCGGCCGTTCGACCTCGCGCTGTTCCGTGCGGCCGCCCGGACGGTGGCCGGCCGGCACGACACCCTGCGCACCTCGGTGGACCTCACCGGCTACGCCAAGCCGCTCCAGCTGGTGCACGGGGACGTCGAGGTCCCGATCGCCCTGCACGACGTCCGCGGCCTGCCCGAGGCCGAACAGCTGCGGCTGGGACGCGAGTTCGTCGAGGCCGAGCGGGTCACCCTGTTCGACCCGGAGACCGCGCCGCTGATCCGCTTCTCGGTCCACCTGGAGTCCGACGAGGCCTGGCGGCTCACCTTCACCTTCCACCACGCCATCACCGAGGGCTGGAGCTACAACACCCTCCTGATGGAGCTGATCGAGGTCTACACGGCCCTGCACGACGGCCGGGAGCCGGAGCCCTTCGAGGCGCCGTCCGTCCGGTACGCGGACTTCATCGCCGCCGAGCAGGCCGCGCTGGCCGACCCGGCCACCGAGGCGTACTGGCTGGAGGTCGTCGACGAGCACGCCCCGTTCGACCTGCCGATCGGCTGGGGCGACGAGGGCGCCCGGACCGCCGACGGCGACCGGCACGCCCAGGTGCGGGTCCCGATCCGGGACCTGGAGGACGGCCTGCGCGACCTGGCCGGCACCACCGGGGCCTCGCTGAAGTCGGTGCTGCTCGCCGCCCACCTGAAGGTGATGAGCATGCTCACCACCGAGGAGGCCTTCCACACGGGCGTGGTCTACCACGGCCGGCTGGAGGCACCGGGCGGCGACCGGGTGATGGGCATGCACCTCAACACCCTGCCGTTCCCGCTGCGCCGTGGCGCCCGCACCTGGCGCGAGCTGGTCGGGCAGGTCTTCGCCCGCGAGACGGAGAACTGGGCGCACCGGCGCTACCCGCTGCCGGCCGTGCAGCGGGCCGCGGGCGGCAAGCAGCGCCTGCTGAACGTGCTGTTCGAGTTCCTGGACTTCCACCAGGTCGACCGGGAGAGCGTCGACACCGGCGCCAACTTCACCTTCTCCGTCAACGAGTTCATGCTCAACGTGGTCGTGATCGCCGGCCACGTCACCATCAACAGCAGCGACGTCACGGTCATCGGCCGCGACAGCCTGGACCGCCTGGGGGCGATGTACCGGATGGTGCTGGAGGCCATGGCGGCCGACACCGAGGGCGACGCGAGCGCCCGCTACCTGCCCGAGACCGAGCGCCGCCGCCTGCTGGACGGCGCGGCCGCGGAGCCCGTGCAGACCGAGACCCTGACCCGCGAGCTCTTCGAGCAGCAGGCCGCCCGGACGCCGGACGCGGTCGCGGTCGTCGCCGACGGCCAGGAGGTGGGCTACGCCCAGCTCGACGCCTCGGCGAACCGGATCGCCCAGCGGCTGCGCGCCCTCGGCGCCGGCCCGGACGCGCCCGTCGGCGTCCTGCTGCCGCGCGGACCGAAGCTGGTCTCCACCCTGCTGGCCGTCTGGAAGGCGGGCGCGGCGTACCTGCCGATCGACCCGCTGCTGCCGGCCGACCGGATCGGCTACATGCTGGCCGACGCCGGGGCCGCGCTGCTGGTCAGCGAGTCCGGCCCGGCCGACCGGCTCGCCGGATCGTTCGAGGGCACCCGGCTGCTGCTGGACCGCGAGGTCCTGCCCGCCGCCGCGCCCGCCCCGGCCCGGGTGGTCTCCCGGGACGACCTGGCGTACGTGATCTACACCTCGGGCTCCACCGGGCGTCCCAAGGGCGTGATGGTGAGCCACGGCTCGCTGTTCAACCTGCTCTGCTCGATGCGCGACGACGCCGCGCTCGGCCTGCCGGGCAGCTGGCTGGCGGCCACCTCGATCTCCTTCGACATCTCGGCGCTGGAGATCCACCTGCCGCTGATCACCGGCGGACGGATCGTGCTGGCCTCGGACGGCGCCGCCAAGTCGCCGGCCGCCCTGCTGGAGCTGGTCGCCGAGCACCGGGTGAGCCACCTGCAGGCGACCCCGTCCGGCTGGCGGCTGCTGCTGGCCGCGGGCCTCGACCTGCCCGGCGTCACCGCGCTGACCGGCGGCGAGGCGCTGCCGGTGTCGCTGGCGCAGGAGCTGCGCGGCCGGGTCGGCCGCCTGGTCAACGTCTACGGTCCGACCGAGACGACGATCTGGTCCAGCTTCTGGGAGGTCCCGCCGGCGCCGAAGGCGGTCTCCGTCGGCCGCCCGGTCGCCGAGACCCAGCTGTACGTGCTGGACGCCGGCCTGGAGCTGGTCCCGATGGGCGTCACCGGTGAGCTGTTCATCGGCGGCGACGGGCTGGCCCGCGGCTACCTGGGCCGCCCGGAGCTGACCGCCGAGAAGTTCCTGCCGGACCCGTTCGGCCCGCCCGGTGCGCGGCTGTACCGGACCGGCGACCTGGCCCGCCGACTGCCGGACGGCAGCCTGGAGTGCCTGGGCCGGGCCGACAGCCAGATCAAGCTGCGCGGCTACCGGATCGAGCTCGGCGAGATCGAGACCGTGATCGCCGACCTGCCGGGCGTCCGGGAGGCCGTGGTGGTCCTCTGGGAGGACCCGGCGGGTGAGAAGCTGCTGGTGGCGTACACCGTGGCGGCCGAGGGCGGGGCGGCGGACGCCGCCGCGCTGCGGGCCGGGGTGGCGGCGACGCTGCCCGAGTACATGGTCCCGTCCGCCTTCGTCGCGCTGGACGCGCTGCCGCTGAACTCGGCCGGCAAGGTGAACCGCCGCGCCCTGCCCGCACCCGAGCGCGAGGCCTTCGCGGCCGGACGCCGGTTCGTGGCGCCGCGCACCCCGGCGGAGGAGCGGATCGCCGCGGTCTGGCAGGACGTGCTGGGCGTGGCGGAGGTCGGCGTCGAGGACGGCTTCTTCGACCTCGGCGGCGACTCCATCCGGGCGGTGCAGCTGGTCGGCTCGCTCCGCGCGGCCGGCTACGACCTGGCCATCGGGGACGTCTTCGAGCACCGGACGGTCGCCGAACTCGCGGCCCTGGTACCGGACTCGGCCGGCGGCACCTCGCTGATCCGGACGGTGGAGCCGTTCGAGCTGATCGGCGACCTGGACCGGGCGAAGCTGCCCGCCGGGGTGGTGGACGCCTACCCGCTGTCGCAGGTGCAGACCGGCATGCTGATCGAGATGCTCGCCGACGACGAGCAGCGGCTCTACCACAACCTGACCTCGCACCTGATCCCGGACACCAGGCCGTTCTCCGAGGACGCGTTCTGGCAGGCGGTGCGGACCCTCGTCGCCCGGCACGAGATCCTGCGCACCTCGATGGACCTCACGGGCTACGCGCAGCCGATGCAGTTGGTCCACGCGACGGCCGAGATCCCGCTGTCGGTCTCCGACCTGCGCGACCTCTCCCCGGAGGCCCAGCGCAGCGTCGCCCGGGCGTTCGCGGCGGCCGAGCGGGACACCCCGTTCGACCCGGCCGTGCCGCCGATGCTGCGGCTCGCGGTGCACGTGGAGTCGGACGCCGCCTGGCGGCTGACGATCACGCTCTCGCACGCGGTGCTGGAGGGCTGGAGCATGACCACGCTGCTGGTCGAGCTGCTGGACGTCTACCGCCGGCTGCTGGACGGCGAGCCGGTCGAGGAGCCGGAGGCGCCGGCGGTCCGGTACGCGGACTTCATCGCCGCCGAACTGGAGTCGCTGGCCGACGAGGGCGACCGGGCGTTCTGGCAGGGCGTGATCGACGAGAACGCGCCGGTGCTGCTGCCGGGCTCCTGGGCCCGGGGCGAGGGCGAGTCCGGCGACGTGGCCGTGCAGGTGCCGTACGAGGACCTGGCGGACGGGCTGCGGGCGCTGGCGACGGCGACCAGGTCCTCGCTGAAGTCGGTGCTGCTGGCCGCCCACCTGAAGGTGATGAGCGGGATCGGCAACGAGCCGGCCTTCCACACGGGCGTGGTCTACCACGGCCGGCTGGAGGCACCGGGCGGCGACCGGGTGATGGGCATGCACCTCAACACCCTGCCGTTCCCGATGGTCCGGGGCGCCCGGACCTGGCGCGAGCTGGTCGAGCAGGTCTTCGCGCAGGAGACCGGGATCTGGGCGCACCGGCGCTACCCGATGCCGGCCGTCCAGCGTGCCTCTGGCAGCAGCGAGCGGCTGCTGGACGTGCTCTTCGAGTACCAGAACTTCGCCCAGCTGGAGAGCGCGGTCGACACCCGCGGCGGCGTCGCCTCGGGCGGCAACGAGTTCGCGCTCAACGTGATCGCGACCACCGGCCGGATCAACCTGTGGGGCAGCGGCTCGGCGATCGGCGCCGAGGCCGCCGAGGCGCTCGGGCGGATGTACCGCTCGGTGCTGGAGGCGATGGCCGCCGACGCCGACGGTGACGCCCGCGGGTCGCACCTGCCGGCCGACCAGCGCACCCGGGTGCTCACGGACTGGGCGCTCGGCGAGGCGGTGGAGCGGGGCGGGCTTGCCACCGTCGACCTGATCGAGCGGCAGGCCGAACTGACCCCGGACGCGGTCGCGGTGGCCGCCCCCGACGGCTCGCTGACCTACCGCGAGCTGGACGAGCGGGCCAACCGGATCGCCCACCACCTGCTGGCGCAGGGCGTGCAGCCGGACACCCTGGTCGGTGTCTGCCTCGCCCGCGGGCTGGACCTGGTGCCGGTGCTGCTGGGCGTCTGGAAGGCGGGTGCGGGCTACCTCCCGCTGGACCCGTCGCTGCCCACCGAGCGGCTCGGCATCATGCTGGCGCACACCGGCACCCGGCTGGTGGTGACCGACCTCGGCCACCGTCCGCTGCTCGACGGGGTGCACCACGGCGACGTCGTCCTGGTCGACGGGGACCGTGCCGTCCTCGACGCGCTGCCGGCCGTGCGGCCGGAGCGCACCACCGACCTCGACCGCCTCGCCTACGTGATCTACACGTCGGGTTCGACGGGTGTGCCGAAGGGGGTGATGATCCACCACCGGGGTCTGGCGAACTACCTGCTGTGGACGCTGGATGCGTATGCGGCGCACGGGGACGGCGGTGCTCCGTTGTTCTCGTCGATCTCCTTCGATCTGGGGATTCCGGACCTGTTCTCGCCGCTGCTGTGCGGGCAGGTGGTGCGGTTGCTGAAGGACGGCATCGACACGGCGGATCTGGGCCGGGAGCTGATGTCGGGTGCGCCGTACGCGTTCGTGAAGCTGACGCCGGGCCACCTGGACCTGCTGACGCACCAGCTGACCGCGGACGAGGCGTCGAAGCTGGCGGGGGTGGTGATCGCCGCGGGTGACACCTTCCCGACCTCGCTGGCGGCGCGCTGGCAGGAGCTGGCGGGCGCGGCGGGGACGAAGGTGGCGAGCGAGTACGGTCCGACGGAGATCACGATCGGGAACTCCGGTCAGCTGATCGCGCAGCTGCCGGGTGCGGAGCTGATCCCGCTGGGCGGGCCGATCCCGAACACCTCGATGTACGTGCTGACCGAGGCGCTGGAGCCGGTGGCGGTCGGGGTGCCGGGTGAGGTGTACATCGGTGGTGACGGGCTGGCCCGCGGTTACCTGGGGCGTCCGGACCTGACGGCGGACAGGTTCCTGCCGGACCCGTTCGGCGCGCCGGGCGCGCGGCTGTACCGCACCGGTGACCTGGCGCGCTGGCTGCCCGACGGCAGCCTGGACTTCCTGGGCCGGATCGACAACCAGGTCAAGATCCGCGGCTACCGCATCGAACTCGGCGAGATCGAGGCCAGGCTCCGCGAGCACGCCGGGGTCAAGGACGCGGTCGTCACCGTCCGCGAGTCGCAGGCCGGCGGCAAGGCCGTCATCGGCTACCTCGTCCCCGCCGGGGAGCAGGAGCCGGCGGCGTCCGAGCTGCGGGCGCACCTGGCCGCGGTCCTGCCGGAGTACATGGTGCCGTCGGCGTTCATGGCGATCGAGAAGATCCCGCTGACCGCCAACGGCAAGGTCGACACCCGCTCCCTGCCGGCCCCCGACCGCGATCTGCTCGCCGGCACCGCGCGGGTCGCCCCGCGCACCCCGGTCGAGGCACGGATGGCCGCGGTCTGGCAGGACGTGCTCGGGCTGGACGAGGTCGGCGTCGAGGACGGGTTCTTCGACCTCGGCGGCGACTCGATCCGGGCCGTGCGCCTGGTCGGCGCGCTCCGGGCGGCGGGCTTCGACCTGTCGATCCGGGACGTCTTCGAGCACCGCACCGTCGCCGGCCTGGCCGGGCTGGTGCCGGCCGAGGCGGCGGAGACCTCGCTGATCCGGGCGGTCGAACCGTTCGCCCTGATCGGCGAGCAGGACCGGGCGAAGCTGCCCGAGGGCCTGGTGGACGCGTACCCGCTGTCGCAGGTGCAGATCGGCATGCTGGTCGAGATGCTGGCCGACGGCGAGCGCCGCAACTACGTCGACGTCAGCTTCTACCGGGTGCCCGACCCGCGGCCGTTCTCCCTGGCGGCCTTCCGCGAGGCCGTCCGGACGGTCGTCGCGCGGCACGAGATCCTGCGCACCTCGGCCTGGCTGACCGGCTACTCGCGGCCGATGCAGCTGGTCCACGCGAACGTCGACGTGCCGATCGGCCTGCACGACCTGCGCGGGCTCGACCCGGACGACCAGTACCGGGCGGGCGTCGAGTTCGAGGCCCGCGAGCGCGCCGACCTGTTCGACATCGCCACGGCCCCGCTGCTGCGCTTCAACGTGCTGCTGGAGTCGGACGAGGTCTGGCGGCTCAGCTTCACCCACTGCCACGCGGTGACCGAGGGCTGGAGCATGCACTCCATGCTCATGGAGCTGCTCGGCGTGTACGGGCGGATCCTGGACGGCGAGCCGGTCGAGGAGCCGGAGGCGCCGGCGGTCCGGTACGCGGACTTCATCGCCGCCGAGCTGGAGTCGCTGGCCGACGAGGGCGACCGCGCCTTCTGGCAGACCCTGGTCGACGGGCACGCGCCGATGGTGCTGCCCGGCTCCTGGGGCCGCGGCGGCGGCGCCAAGGTCAACGTGGGCTCCCAGGTCCCGTTCGACGACCTGGAGGAGCGGCTGCGGGCGCTGGCGTCGGCGACCGGGTCCTCGCTGAAGTCGGTGCTGCTCGCCGCGCACCTGAAGGTCATGGGCGAGCTGACCACCGAGCCGGCCTTCCACTCGGGCGTGGTCTACCACGGCCGGCTGGAGGCGCCGGGCGGCGACCGGGTGATGGGCATGCACCTCAACACCCTGCCGTTCCCGATCCGGCGCGGCGCGCGCACCTGGCGCGAGCTGGTCGAGCAGGTCTTCGCGCAGGACACGGAGATCTGGTCGCACCGGCGCTACCCGATGCCGGCCATCCAGCGGGCCTCGGGCAGCAACCAGCGGCTCGTCTCGGTGCTCTTCGAGTTCCTCGACTTCCACCAGGTGGACGGCGAGCAGGTCGACGTCTCGGCCGAGATCCACGTCGCGCCGAACGAGTTCGCGGTGAACGTCGCCGCGATCGACGGCCGCATCGAGGTGATCTCCACGACCGACGTCCTCACCAGGGCCGAGGCCGACCTCCTCGGGCGGATGTACCGCTCGGTGCTGGAGGCGATGGCCGCCGACGCCGACGGCGACGCGCTGGGCTCCTGCCTGCCGGCCGAGGACCGCGAGCGGGTGCTCACGCACTGGGCGCTCGGCGGGACCGCCGAGCGGGGCGGGCTTGCCACCGTCGACCTGATCGAGCGGCAGGCGGCCCTGACCCCGCACGCCCTGGCGGTGGTCGCCCCCGGCGGCTCGCTGACCTACCGGGAGGTGGACGAGCGGTCGAACCGGATCGCCCACCACCTGCTGGCGCAGGGCGTGCGGCCGGACACCCTGGTGGGTGTCTGCCTGGAGCGCGGGCTGGACCTGGTGCCGGTGCTGCTCGGGGTGTGGAAGGCGGGTGCGGGCTACCTCCCGCTGGACCCGTCGCTGCCCGTCGAGCGGCTCGGGGCGATGCTCGCCCAGTCGGGCACCTCGCTGGTCGTCACGACCGGTGAGCGGGTGCCGGCGCTGTCCGCGGTGCACGGCGGCGGGTACGTCCTGGTGGACGAGGACGCCGCGGCGATCGCCGCCCGGCCGGCCACCGCCGTGGAGCGCACCACCGACCTCGACCGGCTGGCGTACGTGATCTACACGTCGGGTTCGACGGGTGTGCCGAAGGGGGTGATGATCCACCACCGGGGTCTGGCGAACTACCTGCTGTGGACGCTGGATGCGTATGCGGCGCACGGGGACGGCGGTGCTCCGTTGTTCTCGTCGATCTCCTTCGATCTGGGGATTCCGGACCTGTTCTCGCCGCTGCTGTGCGGGCAGGTGGTGCGGTTGCTGAAGGACGGCATCGACACGGCGGATCTGGGCCGGGAGCTGATGTCGGGTGCGCCGTACGCGTTCGTGAAGCTGACGCCGGGCCACCTGGACCTGCTGACGCACCAGCTGACCGCGGACGAGGCGTCGAAGCTGGCGGGGGTGGTGATCGCCGCGGGTGACACCTTCCCGACCTCGCTGGCGGCGCGCTGGCAGGAGCTGGCGGGCGCGGCGGGGACGAAGGTGGCGAGCGAGTACGGTCCGACGGAGATCACGATCGGGAACTCCGGTCAGCTGATCGCGCAGCTGCCGGGTGCGGAGCTGATCCCGCTGGGCGGGCCGATCCCGAACACCTCGATGTACGTGCTGACCGAGGCGCTGGAGCCGGTGGCGGTCGGGGTGCCGGGTGAGGTGTACATCGGTGGTGACGGGCTGGCCCGCGGTTACCTGGGGCGTCCGGACCTGACGGCGGACAGGTTCCTGCCGGACCCGTTCGGCGCGCCGGGCGCGCGGCTGTACCGCACCGGTGACCTGGCGCGCTGGCTGCCCGACGGCAGCCTGGACTTCCTGGGCCGGATCGACAACCAGGTCAAGATCCGCGGCTACCGCATCGAACTCGGCGAGATCGAGGCCCGCCTGCGCCGGCACGACGCGGTGCAGGACGCGGTGGTGGCCGTCCGGGAACCGCAGCCGGGCAACCGCCGACTGGTCGGCTACGTGGTCACCGCCGACGGGCACGCGCTGGACGCCAACGCCCTGCGCGCCCACCTGGCCGGGGCACTGCCGGAGTACATGGTGCCCACGGCGTTCGTGGCGATCGAGAAGATCCCGCTGACCGCCAACGGCAAGGTCGACACCCGCTCGCTGCCGCTCCCCGACCGCGGGGCGCTCGCCGAGAGCGAGGTCGTCGCCCCGCGCACCCCGGTCGAGGAGACCCTCGCCGCCATCTGGCGCGAGGTGCTCGGAGTGGAGCAGGTGAGCGTCGAGGACAGCTTCTTCGAGCTCGGCGGCGACTCCATCCGGGCCGTGAAGGTGCTGGCCGCCGGCCGCGAGGCCGGACTGTCGGCCCTCGCGGTGTGGATGATCTACCAGGCGAACAGCCTCGCCGAACTGGCCGCGCTGATCGAGGAGGCGGGCGGCGAGGAGTCGTCCGGCGACGCGGTCGAGCCCACCCCGGCGCAGCTGCGGCTGCTGGAGCAGGGCGGCGCCGGTGCCGACACCGTCCGGCTGTCGGTGGCGCTGGAGCCCGACCACGAGGTCCTGGAGCAGGCGCTGCAGGCGGTGGTCGCGCACCACGACGCCCTGCGGCTGAGGATCGGCGCCGACGGCCGGGCGAGCGTCGCCCGGCCCGGGGACGCCCCGCTGCTGCGGGTCGTCGACCTGGGCGCGCTGCCCGTGGCGGAGCGGTCCGCCGCGGTCGAGGCGGCGGTCGGCGCGGTGCGCGAGGGCCTCGACCCGGAGCACGGGCCGCTGCTCGGCGCCACCCTGCTGCACTTCGGCAACGGGCAGCCGGACGAGCTCCGGATCGCGGCCGACCGGCTCGCCGTCGACCGCGCCACCTGGCCGATCCTGCTCACCGACCTGAACGCGGCCTACGAGCAGCGGGCGGACGGCGTGCCGGTGGTGCTGCCCCGCGGACCGGTGGACCTGGCTCGCTGGACCGGCGGGCTCGGCGCCCTGGCCGCCTCGCCGGAGGTGCTCGACCAGGCCGACTACTGGCTCAACCGGGTGCCCGGCGCCGATCTGCCGCGCGACCACGCGGACGGCCCGGCCGTGCCGACCCACGCCACGGACGAGACCGTCACCGTGACGCTCTCCGCCGAGCGCACCGCCGCCCTGCTGGCCGGCGGACAGGCCGAGGCGGTCCTGCTGGCCACCCTCGGCCGGGCGGTCACCACCTGGTCCGGCGGCGACCGGATCGAGGTCGACCTGGCGGCCGACCCCCGGCAGGACCCGGAGCACCGGGCCCAGCTCGACCGGCTGGCGGGCCCGCTCGGCGACGTCCACCCGCTGGCGCTGCGGGTGCCGCGCAACCGTGAGCTCCCGGCGCTGGTGCGCGGTGTCGTGCAGCAGCTGCGCTCGGTGCCGTCCCCGGCCGCCGGGTACGGGCTGCTCCGGTACCTGGCCGCGGACCTGGACCTGCGGGCCGAACTGGCCGAGCCCGGCGCCGCACAGCTCGGGTTCACGCTGGACCTGGACGGCGCGGTACGGGTCGAGCGGGAGCGGACGCCGCTGGTGTTCGTGCCCGACCACCTCGCGGTGGCCGCGGATCCGCAGGCCCCGCGGGCGCACCTGCTGGACGTGCACGCGCACCTCTCCGGCGGGCAGCTGTACCTCCGCTGGACGCACAGCGCGGCGGTGCACGAGGCGGCGACCGTCCAGCGGCTGGCGCAGGACCAACTGGACCTGCTCGCCGCCCTGCTGGACGGCGACGGCGACGGCACCGGTGGAGCGGACGGCGACGGCGGGAGCGGCGGGAACGGTGGCGGGAACGGCGGTGGCGGCACCGGCCGTCCCTCCGGCCGCGGCTCCGGCCCGGCCGCAGGCCGCCCCGCGCGGACCGCGGCGCCGACCCGCGAGGCGCTGCTGGAGGTGATGGGCCGGCACGGCATCCCCGGTGCCCAGCTGGCCGTGATCCGGGGCGGCGAGGTGGTCTCGGTGGAGGGCTACGGCTCCACCGAGGCCGGCGGGGGCGCGCCGGTGACCCCGGAGACGCTGTTCGCCGCCGGGTCGCTGAGCAAGCACGTCACCACCTTCGCCGTGCTGCGGCTGGTCGGTGCGGGCCGGCTGGACCTCGACGGGGACATCAACCGCCACCTGACGTCCTGGCGCGTCCCGGACGACGGCGGGGCACCGATCACGCCCCGGCTGCTGCTCTCGAACGTGGCCGGCCTGGCCCCGTACCTGCCGCCCCGCGACTTCGAGCGCGGCGAGGAGCTGCCGACCGTCCTGGACCTCCTGGACGGCCGGCCCCCGGCCCGCACCCCCGCGGTGCGGCGGGAGTGTCCGCCCGGGGAGGTGTTCCGGCAGAACCCGTACAACTACTGCATCCTCCAGCAGGCGATGGCGGACATGCTCAAGCAGCCGTTCTCCGAGGTGATGTGGGAGCTGGTGTTCGAGCCGCTGGGGATGGCGGCGAGCAGCTTCGACCCGGTGTTCCCGGAGACCACCGGACTGGCCTTCGCCCACGCCCACGACGCCTCCGGGGCGGCCGTCCCGGGCGGCTACCACGTCTACCCGGAGGCCGCGGCCGGCGGCCTGTGGAGCACGGCGGGGGACCTCGCCCGGCTCGCGGCCGAGGTGCGCGCCGGCTACCTGGGGACCCCGGGGGCGCTGGTGCCCCGGGACCTCGCCCGGCAGATGCTCACCCCGCAGTCCGACCGGCCGTACGGGTGGAGCACGGTCATCGACAACACCGGCGCCGACCTGGAGTTCGGCCACGGCGGCCAGGCCTTCGGGTACCAGGCGATGTCGGGGCTGCGGGTGCACTCGGGCGACGGCGCGGTGGTGCTCACCAACGCCGCCACCGGCCGGGAGCTGGTCAAGCACCTGATCGCCACCGTGTGGTCGAACCAGGACCGGCTGGCCGCCCTCTGGCAGCGGGCCATCGACGAGGCCGTCGCCCGCGAACAGCGGGCGAACGGTGCGACCCAGGAAGCAGGTTCGCGCACGTGACCCGAATCCAGACCCGGGACTCCGGCGTGCGGCCCGAGGCCGCCGCCGGGGCCCCCGGCCCGGCCGCCCCGGCCGCTCCGGCGAAGGGGGCCGCGGCGGCCGTCCTCGACCGCGAGCCGGAGCCGCTCGTCCCGCTGCGGCGCAACCGCGACTTCACCAAGCTGTGGATCGGCGCGGGCGTCTCCCGCTACGGTGCGACGGTCGGCATGGTGGCCAACCCGATGCTGGTGCTCTGGCACTCCGGCTCGGGCACCTCCACCGGCCTGGTGACCTTCGCCGCGACGCTGCCCAGCCTGCTGGTGCAGCTGCCGGCCGGCGCGCTGGTGGACCGCTGGGACCGCAAGCGCACGATGATCATCTGCGATGTGCTCGGCCTGCTCGCCGTGCTGTGCGTGGCCCTGGCCGCCTTCAAGGGCTGGATCTTCCTGCCGCTGATCATGGCGTCCTCGTTCATCGGATCGGCGCTCGCCATCTTCTACCAGCTGGCCGAACAGGCCAGCGTCCGGCGGGTGGTGAGGACGGAACAGCTGCCCGCCGCGCTCTCCCAGAACGAGGCGCGCGGTGCGGCGATCGGCCTGCTGGGCCAGCCGCTCAGCGGCTTCCTGTTCAACCTGGCCCGCTGGCTGCCGTTCGTCTTCACCGCGGTCGCCAACCTGGTGGCGCTGGCCTGCCTGGTGCTGATCCGCAAGGACCTCCGGCCGATCCGCTCCCCGGAGCGGCAGGCCCTCCACCTGGACATCCGGGAGGGCGCGGTCTGGCTCTGGCGGCGCCGCTTCCTGCGGATCATGATGGTGCTGTTCGCCAGCACCAACGTGGTGTTCCAGGTGCTCGGCGTGAGCATCATGGTGATCGTCCACCAGACCGGCGGCTCGGCGGCGACGCTCGGCACCGTGCTGGCGGTCGGCGGGGTGGGCGGCCTGCTGGGCGCGCTCGCGGCGCGGCCCTGGCAGCAGCGGTACGGCCTGTACCCGACGGCGGTGTTCGGCCTGGCGGCCTGGACGCTGCTGATCCCGCTCGCGGTGACCCTGCGCGACCCGGTGGCGATCGCCGCCACCCTCGCCGGCATCTGGTTCGTCGGCGCGCTCTTCAACGTGACGGCCGCCGTCTACCAGACCCGCACCACCCCGGACGAGCTCCAGGGCCGCGTCACCGGGGTCTCCCGCTTCCTCTCCTCCGGGGCCAACGCCCTCGGCGCCCTGGCCGGCGGCGTGCTGCTGGACCGGGTCGGCACCGGCTGGATCGGCCTCGGCATGGCGGTCGTACTGATCGCGCTGACCGCGTACGTGGCGAGCAGCCGCACCGTGCGGGCCGAGTCCCGGGCGGCCGGCGAGGACCGGACCGCGCGGAGCGGCGGCGCCACCGCCGGGCCTGCGCAGGAGCCCGAGGACGGTTCCGAGCCCGAGGCCGCCGCCGAGCAGGCCGCCGCCGAGCAGGCAGAGCCCGAGCAGGCCTCCTCCGACGATGCCGACGACGAGCAGACCGACCCCGATCGGCCCGACCCCGAGCAGCCCGCTTCCGCGCAGCCCGAAGGCGGGACGGCCGGTGCGGAGGAGTCCGCCCGACCGGCCGCCGCCGACCGCCGCACACCCACGACCACAGAGGTAACGACATGAAGGACTCCAGCACCCGCTGGTTCCGCCGGGGCCGGACCGGTACCGAGCCCGAACTGCGGCTGGTCTGCTTCCCGCACGCGGGCGGCACCCCGAGCCTGTTCCGCAGCTGGCAGCAGTACCTGCCGGACGAGGTCGAACTGCTCGCCGCCTGCTACCCGGGCCGCCAGGAGCGGATCGCCGAACCGCTGATCGACACCATGGCGGTGCTGGCCGACTCGGCCGCCGACGCCCTGGAACCGCTGCTCGACAAGCCGCTGGCGGTCTTCGGCCACAGCATGGGCGCCTCGCTCGCGTACGAGGTCTCGCTGCGGCTGGCCGAGCGGCACGGCGTCCGGCCACTGCGGGTCTTCGTCTCGGGCCACCAGCCGCCGCACTGCGCCGAGCGCACCCGGCACCACCTGCTCGACGACGACGGCCTGGTGGCCGAGCTGGGCCGGCTGGGCGCCTCCGGACTGGAGGCGATCACCGACCCGGACCTGCGGGACCTCGTGCTGCCCAGCATCCGGGCGGACTTCAAGCTGATCGAGACCTACCACGCCGAGCAGCCGGCCCGGCTGGACAGCCCGGTCACCGCCTTCCTCGGCGAGCAGGACGAGAACTGCCCGCCGGAGCGGATGCGCGCCTGGTCGGAACTGACCTCCGCGGACTTCGAGTTGCGGCTCTTCCCGGGCGGCCACTTCTACCTGGAGCCGCTGGAGGCGGTGCTGGTCCCGCAGATCGCCGCGCACCTCCACGACGACCTGCGCCTGCACCGCGCGCACCGGCTGCTGGCCGCCAACGCCGCGCGCCGCGCCCAGCCGCCGACGGTCGCCGCCGCTCCGGCCGCCCCCGCGGAGGCCGGCCGTGGCTGACGCCCGCGCGCTCTCCCACGCGGAGAAGGCGCTCTGGTTCCTGTACAAGCTCGCCCCGGGCAGCGCCGCGTACCACACCGGTGCCGCGCTGGTGGTCCACGCCGGGCTCGACCTCGCCGCCCTGGCCCGGGCGGTGGACCGGCTGGCCGAGCAGCACGAGATGCTGCGCTCGACCTACACCGAGGCCGACGGGGTGCCGGTGCGGATCGTGCACCCGGTGGCGCCCGTCCGGCTGGAGGTGCGGGAGACCGCGGCGGCCGGCCCGGCCGAGCTGCGCGAGCTGGCCCGGACGGCCGTCAACGAGCCCTTCGGGCTGGAGCAGGACGGCCCCTTCCGGTTCGCCGTGCTGCGCGGTGCGGGGGAGGAGGTGCTGCTGCTGATGGCGGGCCACCACATCGCCACCGACGCGTTCTCCAACTCGGTGCTGATGCGCGACCTGTTCACGCTGTACGAGCAGGCCGCGGCCGGCAAGCCGCTCGAACTGCCGCCGGTGCGCTCCCGCTACGACGCCTTCGTGGCGGCGGAGGAGGAGCTGCTGGCCTCGCCCCGCCGGAGCGAGCTGGAGCGCCACTGGGCGGAGATCCGGCAGGGCGCGGCGGCGGCCGAACTGCCGCTGGACCGGCCCCGGTCGGCGGCCTCCGCGCAGGCGGGCGCCACCTACCGGGTGGAGCTGACGGATGCCCAGGTCGAGGCGGTCCGTGCGGCCGCCCAGGAGGCGGGCGTCACGCTCTTCGCCTACCTGCTGGGCGCCTTCCAGGGCCTGGTCCACCGCTACACCCGGCGGGGCACCTTCCTGATCGGCTGCCCGACCACCGCCCGGACCGGCTCGCGGATGCGCGGGGTGGTCGGCAACTTCGTCAACACCCTGGTGTTCCGGGCGGCCTTCACCCGGACGACCACCTTCCGGGAGGCCGTGCTCGCGGCGTCCGAGCAGGTCAGGGCGGGGATGGGGGCGGTCGCCTACCCGTTCGCGCTGGTCGCCCGCTCGGCCGCGCAGGCCGGGGCCGACGCCGGCGCGCCGCTCTGCCGGATCACCTTCAACCTGATCGGCACGGCCCACCCGGACCCGCTGCTGCAGCTGCTGCTCGACCCGCGCGACGACGCCCCGGCGGCCGACTGGGCCGGGCTGCGGATCAGCCCGGTGGAGCTGCCGCAGTCCGAGGGCCAGCTCGACCTGGCCGTCCACGTGCAGCAGAGCCGCCGCTCGCTCGGCTTCGAGTTCCGGTACGACACCAGCGTGTTCGAGCCCGACACGATCCGCCGGCTGGCCCACCAGTTCGTCCGGCTGCTCGACGCGGCGGCGGCCGACCCGGACGGCCCGGTGTCCCGGGCGGCCCTGCTGCGCGAGAGCGAACTCGCCGCACTGGCCGCGGACGCCCCGGCCGCCGCCCCGGCCCGATGACTTTCCACCTCCACGACACGAAGGGAACCGAGATGACGGACGCCGCAGCGGCCTGGAAGCCGCTGGAGATCAATCCGGACAGCGCCGGCACCGAGGCGACCGCGGCCGGGCTGGCCCGCCACCTGGCCGAGGCCGGGGACCTGGGCGCGCTGCTGGCCCGGGAGAAGGCCGTGGTGTTCCGCGGCTTCCACGTCCCCGAGGACGGCCTGGACGGGGTGATGGACGCCCTGCTGCCCGACCGGCTCGCCTACGTGCACGGCAACTCGCCGCGCACCAAGGTCGGGCGCAACGTCTACACCTCCACCGAGTACCCGCCCGAGTTCACCATCTCCATGCACAACGAGCTGTCCTACGCCCACCGCTGGCCGGCCCGCCTGCTGTTCTTCTGCGCGGTGGCCGCGGAGACCGGCGGCGCCACCCCGGTGGTCGACGGCGGGCTCTGGCTCTCCTCGCTGCGCGACGAGGTCCGCGAGGCCTTCGCGGGCGGCGTCCTGTACCGGCAGAACCTGCACGGCGGGCGCGGCCTCGGCAAGAGCTGGCAGGCCACCTTCGAGACCGAGAGCCGCGCGGAGGTCGAGGAGTTCCTGGCCTCGACCGAGGCGGAGTGCGACTGGCGCCGGGACGGCTCGCTGCGCATCAGCCAGCACCGCCCGGCCACCACCCGGCACCCGGTCACCGGGCAGGAGGTCTGGTTCAACCAGGCCGACCAGTGGCACCCGGCCGGCCTCGGCGACGACACCGCCGCCGCGCTGGCCAAGGTGCTGCCGGCCGACGAACTGCCGCAGTCGGTGACCTTCGCCGACGGCGGGGCGATCCCCGCCGAGTACGTGCACCACATCCGCGACCGCGGCCTGGAGTCCGCGGTCGACGTGGACTGGCGGCAGGGCGACCTGCTGCTGATCGACAACGTCCTGGTCGGCCACGGCCGGCGGCCCTTCACCGGGAGCCGCCGCGTGCTCGTGGCGATGTCCAGCTAGTACCCATCGAGAGGAAGAAGCATGACTCAGCTGACCGAACCGGCACGCACCACCGCCGCCGGCGCCCTGCGCCTCGACCTTGAGGCCGCGGAGCGCGCGGAACTCGGGCTGCTGGCCGACCGGCTGGCCGCGGCCGGTTCGAGGATGATCGACGACCCGCGCTGGCTGGAGGACGCCCGGGTGCTCTCCTGCCTGCTGCCGGTCCGGCTGCGCGAGGTGGTCCGCCGCTACCGGCACGATCCGGGGGAGGACGGACTGCTGATCCTGGGCAATCTGCCCGTGGACGAGGGCGCGCTGCCGGAGACCCCGACCGTGGCCGAGTCCGTGGAGCGGGTGGCGACCGTGCCGGCCGCCGTGGCCACCCTCGTCGGGCTGCAGCTCGGCGAGGTGATCGCCTACCGGGAGGAGAAGTCCGGCGCCCTGGTGCAGAACATCGTCCCGGTGCAGGGCCGCGAGTTCTCCCAGAGCAACGCCGGCTCCGTGCCGCTGGAACTGCACGTGGAGAACGCCTTCCACCCGCACCGGCCCGACTACGTCGGCCTGCTCTGCCTGCGCAACGACCACACCGGGACGGCGGGCACGCTGGTCTCCTCGATCCGCCGCGCGCTGCAGCTGCTGTCCCCGGAGGACAAGCACGTGCTGAACCAGCCGCGCTTCGTCACCGCGCCGCCGCCCTCGTTCCAGAGCGGCGACGCCACCCCGGTGCACGCGGTGCTCGACGGCGACATCGCGGACCCGAACGTCCGGGTGGACTTCAGCGCCACCACCCCGCTCGACGACGACGCCAAGCCGGCCCTGGAGCGGCTGCGGGACGCCTTCCTGGAGGTCTCCGACTCGCTGGTCCTGCAGTCCGGCGAGATGGCCTTCGTCGACAACCGGGTCTCCATCCACGGCCGGACCGCCTTCACCCCGCGCTACGACGGCCGCGACCGCTGGCTGCACCGCACCTTCGTACACCTGGACAACCGCCGTACGCGTTCGCACCGGGCCGGCAACGGCGCCGTCCTGGTCTGACGCCGCGGTCCTGCCCCCGCCGGGCAGGGCCGCGCTCCTCCGGCCCGATCCGGCGGACGTGGCGACCGTTGTGCGGCTGTCGCTGCCGAACCACCTCCACTCCTGATTGGGATGCCACATGACCAGCCGTTCCACCCTGTTCGGACCCACCCCGTCCAGATCCGCCCGGGCCGGCCTCACCGGGCCCGCCGACCGCCGGGGAGGCGACCGTGACTGACACCGCCACCATCACCGCCACCGACACCGACACCGGCACCGACACCCCGACCGCCTACGAGCGGCTGACCGACCTGCTGGAGTCCGGTGCCGCGTCGTACCGGATGATCCCGCACGCCCCCGAGGGGCGCACCGACGTGGCGAGCCTGCTGCGCCGGCACCCGCTGGAGCAGGCCGCCAAGTCGATCGTCGTCCGGGTGGCGACCGGCAAGCGCTCCCGCCGCTACGTGCTCGCGGTGGTCCCCGGCGACCGCCAGGTCGACCTGGGCACCCTCGCCGACCGCTACGACGGGCGGGACGCGGCCTTCGCGACCCGCGACGTGGCCGAGCGGCTGGCGGGCAGCGTGAGCGGCTCCATCACCCCGTTCGCGTTCTCGCCCGAGCTGGACCTCCTCGTCGACGAGGGCCTGCTGGAGCACGACGAGATCTACTTCAACGCCGGACGGCTCGACCTGTCGGTCGCGCTGGCCGTCCCGGACTACCTGGCGCTGGCCCGGCCGACGGTTGCGCCGATCGCCGCCTGACGTCCCGTCGGTGGGCCGCTGCCCCCGGCCCACCGGCGGGGCCGCCCCGCCCGGAACACGCATATAGATGCCTTATAGGCAGCGCTCCCAGCATGTCTGTCGGACCGGCGCGCTGCTGTGCCGAATTCACGCGATCCCAACCTGGAGGACGGTCATGGCGGACAACGCCACGTACACGGTCGTGGTCAACGACGAGGAGCAGTACTCGATCTGGTGGGAGGGCCGGGACATCCCCGCCGGCTGGCGCAGCGCCGGCAAGCAGGGCAGCCGCGAGGAGTGCCTCGCCCACATCGGCGAGGTCTGGACGGACATGCGTCCGCTGAGCCTGCGCCACCGCATGGAGCAGGCCGCGGCGAGCTGAGCCCGCCAGGTCCCCACGCCACCCACCGCCACCCTCGGAGACGGAAGATGAACCGGTTTGACGACCTCGTGCAGGTCATCGCGCGCCAGGCCCGCGAACACCCCGACCGGGTGGCGGTCCGCTCGGTGGGCTACCAGCGGTCCGGACCGCTGGTCGAGGAGCTGACCTACGGTCGGCTCGACGCCGAGGCGAGGCGGTTCGCCGCCTGGCTGCAGACCGGCCACCGGCCGGGGGACCGCGCCCTGCTGCTGTACCCGACCGGGCTCGACCTGGTCCGGGCGATGATCGGCTGCCTGTACGCGGGCGTCGCCGTCGTCCACTCCCCGCTCCCGGACGCTGCCCGGGGCAGCCACGACCGGACCGCCGGGGTGGTGCGGGACGCCGGCGTCGCCGTCGTGCTCACCGACACCCCCCGGCTGGCCGGGGTGCAGGAGTTCCTGGCCGGCGCCGGCCTCGGCGACCTGCCGGTGACCGCCAGCGACACCCTGCCGCTCGGCGCGCCGGCCCCCGACGGCGCGCCGCAGTGGACCGACCCGGGCAACACCGCCGACACGATCGCGTTCATCCAGTACACCTCGGGCTCCACCAGCGAGCCCAAGGGCGTCGTGGTCGGCCACGGCGCGCTGATGCACAACCTGCACAGCATCTCGGCGGCCTTCGACGCCGGCCCGGAGGACTCCTTCTGCGGCTGGCTCCCGCTCTACCACGACATGGGCCTGGTCGGGCAGTTCCTCTGGCCGCTGTCCTGCGGGGCGAGCACCATGCTGATGGCCCCCACCGACTTCGTGCGCCACCCGATGCGCTGGCTGCAGCTGATCGACGAGTACCGGATCACCGCGACCGCCGCGCCCAACTTCGCCTACGAGCTGTGCAGCCGGCGGGCCACCGACGAGCAGATCGCCGCGCTGGACCTCTCCACGCTGCGCTGCGCGCTCAACGGCGCCGAGCCGGTGGACGCCCTGACCCTGCGCCGCTTCACCGAGCGATTCGCCCCGGCCGGGCTGCGGCCGGACGCCCTCAAGCCCTGCTACGGCATGGCCGAGACGACCCTGCTGGTCTCCGGCACCCCGCGCGGGCGCGGCTTCCTGACCGCCCGGGTCGACGCGGAGGCGCTGCGCGGGAACGAGTTCCGCCCGGTCGCCGACGCCGCCGACGGCCCGCTGCTGGTGAGCAGCGGCCGGGTGCCGACGCTGGACGTGCGGATCGTCGACCCGGCGACCCGGGCGGCCCTGCCGGACGGCCGGGTCGGCGAGATCTGGGTGCGCGGGGCCAGCGTGGCGGCGGGCTACTGGGGCCGTCCGGAGGCCACCGCGGAGACCTTCGCGGCGGTCGACGCGGACGGCGACGGCCCGTTCCTGCGCACCGGCGACCTCGGGGTGCTGGCCGACGGCGAGCTGTACGTCACCGGCCGGATCAAGGAGGTCCTGGTCGTCAACGGCAAGAACCTCTACCCGTACGACGCGGAGCGCGAGGTGGCGGCGCTGCACGAGAGCTTCAACGGGCTGGCCGGCAGCGTCTTCTCGGTGCCCGCGCCCAAGGAGCAGGTCGTGGTCCTCCAGGAGCTGCGGCCGCGCGGCCTGGAGGCGGCCGACCTCTCGGCGCTGGCCGGGGAGATCCGCGGGGCGCTCACCGAGCGGCTCGGCGTCCGGGTGCCCAACGTGGTGCTGCTGCGCCCCGGTTCGGTGCGCAAGACGTCCAGCGGCAAGATCCAGCGCTCGCTGATGCGCGAGCTGTTCATGGGCGGCGAGCTGGAGCCGGTCTACCAGGAGCTCAGCGCCGAGGTCCGGGGCACCTACGGACGGATCGGGGCGGGCGCGTGAGCACGGTCCACCCGTCCCTGCGGGCCGCCCGGGCGCTCGACCGGGAGCTCGGCGACCCCCGGGACGACGGGCGGATCTTCTCCCACCGGCGGATCGCGGACCTCGACGAGCACGAGCGGTTCCCGCTGGAGATCGTCCGCGAGCTGGACCTGCTGGGCCTGCCGGACCACTACGTCCCGGTCGCCCACGGCGGTTCGCTGGCCCGCTACGACTCCGCCGTCCAGCTGATGCGGACGATCGCCCGGCGCGACCTGACCTCGGCGATCGCCCACGGCAAGACCTTCCTCGGGGCCGTCTCGGTGTGGACCGGCGGCACCGCGGAGCAGGCCGCCCGGCTGGGTGCCGACGTCCGCGACGGCGCGGTCGTCTCCTGGGGCCTGACCGAGCGCGAGCACGGCAGCGACCTGATGGCCGGGGACGTCACCGCCGAGCCGGTCGGGGGCGGCTACCGCCTCACCGGCGAGAAGTGGCTGATCAACAACGCCAACCGCGGCCACCTCGTCTGCGTGCTGGCCCGCACAGGCGGCGAGGGGCCGCGCGCCCTCAGCCTGTTCCTGGTGGACAAGCGGCCGCTGGCGCCGGGGGAGTTCACCCTGCTGCCCGGCACCCGGCTGCACGGCATCCGCGGCGCCGACATCAGCGGCATCGCCTTCCACGACGCCCCGCTGCCGGCCGCGGCCCGGATCGGCGCCGAGGGCGAGGGCCTGGAGACCGTCCTGAAGAGCCTCCAGCTCACCCGGACGCTCTGCTCCTCGCTCTCGCTCGGCGCCGGGGACCACGCGCTCGGCATGGTCCTCGACTACACGCACCGGCGCACCATGTACGACCGGCCGCTGTTCGACCTGCCGCAGTCCCGCCGCACGGTCGCCGAGGCGGCGGCCGACCTGCTGCTCGCCGAGGCGGTGTCGCTGCTCGCGAGCCGCGGCATCCACGCGCTCACCGGCGAGCTGGCGGTGGCCTCGGCGGCCACCAAGTACCTGGTGCCGACGGTGGTGCAGGGCGCGCTGACCAGGCTCGGCGGCGTCATGGGCGCCCGTTCGCTGGTGGTCGGCGACACCTACGAGCACGGCCGGTTCCAGAAGGTCCAGCGCGACCACCGGATCGTCGGCATCTTCGACGGCAGCACGCTGGTCAACCTGCACGCGCTGATCAACCAGTTCCCGTTCCTGGAGCGGGCGCACCGGCGCGGCCGGGTGGACGCCGCCGGGCTCGCGGCCGCGGCCGACCTCGGCGCGGAGCTGCCGGACTTCGACCGCGCGCAGCTGTCCCTGCTCGCCCGGGCCGGCTGCAGTCCGGTCCAGGCGCTGCCGGAGGCCGTCCGCGAGCTGGTCGAGCTGGCCGCCAAGGGCGAGCTGCCGGCCTCGCTGGCCCGTCGGGCCGAGGCGCTGCTCGCGGCGACCGAGGACGTCCTCGCCCGGATCGCGCGGTACCGGCCGACCGCCGTCGAGGTGCCGCGCGAGGCGTTCACGCTGGCCGAGGACTACGCCCGGTGCTTCGCCGGGGCCGCGGCCGTCCACCTGTGGCTGCGCAGCTCCGCGGCGGCGCTCGCCGACGGCGGCCCCACCGCGCAGCTGTGGCGCGACGGCCTCTGGCTGGAGGCCGCGCTGGCCCGGGTGGCGGCGCTGATCCGGCCGGGCGCCCTGCCCGCCGGCGACGACGAGGTGTTCGAGCGGCTGGCGCCGGTCGTCGCCGCCCAGCACCGCGCCGGTCTGCTGGTCTCGCTGCTGCCGTACTCCGTCGACCGGTCCCGTGCGCCCGAGGAGGCAGGCCGATGACCACCGCACCCGCCGACACCAGGACCGCCCCGGCGGCCGACGGGACCGCCGGGCCCGACCGCGGGCTCTTCGCCGACCTGGACACCCCCGTCCCGCTGGAGCGCCTCTTCGGCGACCCGCACGACCCGCAGAACCCGCTCGGCTTCGCCGGGATCGTGGCGGCCGACGAGCGCGGCGACCTGCCGTTCGCCGGCGAGCGCCTGCTGGACGCCTTCGGGCTGGGCGCGGAGTTCGTGCCGACCCGGCTCGGCGGCCGGCTCGCCGAGGCCGACCGGCTGGCCCGGGTGCTGCGCCCGCTGTTCCGCCGGGACGCCGCGCTGGGCCTGGGCCACGGCGCGAGCAACCTGGTCGGCTCGGTCAACGTCTGGTCGGCCGGCAGCGCCGCGCAGCAGCGCCGGGTGGCCGACATCCTGCTGCGCAACGGGCGGATCGCCGCCGCGTACACCGACATGGCGACCGGCAACGACGTCGCGCGCTCGGCGTTCCAGGCCCGGATCGACGGGCGGCAGCTGCGGCTGACCGGCCGCAAGGAGATCATCAACAACCTCGCGCGGGCCGAGGCGATCACCGTTCTGGCCCGCACCAGCGACGAGCCGGGCAGCCGCAGCCACTCCATGGTGCTGCTCGACCGGGCGGAGCTGCCCCGGGAGGGCGTGCACTTCCTGCCGCGCTACCGGACGGTCGGGGTGCGCGGGCTGTACCTGGGCGGGGTGGAGTTCCGCGACTGCGCCGTCCCGCTGGAGACCGTGGCGGGCCGGCTCGGCGAGGCCTTCGAGACCATCCTGCGGGCCTTCCAGGTCACCCGCTCCACGCTGCCCGCCGCCGCCGTCGGCACCCTGGACACCCAGCTGCGGACCGTCCTGGACTTCGCCCTGGAACGGCGGCTGTACGGGCGGACGGTGGCCGAGCTGCCGCACGCCCGCTCGGTGCTCGCCGGGGCCTTCCTCGACCTGCTGGTCTGCGACAGCCTGGCGACCACCGCCTGCCGGGCGCTGCACCTGCTGCCGCAGCAGACCAACCTGTACTCGGCGGCGGTGAAGTACCTGGTGCCGCTGCTGATGCGGGACTCGGTGGACGAGCTGGCGACCGTCCTGGGCGCCCGGTCCTTCCTGCGCGAGGGGCCGCACGCGATCTTCCAGAAGCACCTGCGGGACCTCCCGATCGCCTCGCTGGTGCACGCCGGCGGCACGGTCTGCCAGGCCACCGTGATCCCGCAGCTGCCGCGGCTGGCCCGCCGCAGCTGGCTGAACGGCCCGGGGGCGCCCGCCGAGCTGTTCCGGCTGGACGCCCCGCTGCCCGAGCTGGACATGGCACGGCTGGGCATCAGCTCGCCGCGCGAGGACAGCCTCCTCGCCACCCTGCCGGAGATCGCCGCGGAGGTGTCCGAGGACCGCCCGCTGCGCGCGCTCTGCGACCTGCTGCTCGCGGAGCTGGCGGAGCTGAAGCGCCGCTGCGCCGAACTGGCGCCGCGCGACCGCACCCCGCTGGCCTCGCCCGCCAGCTTCGCGTACGCCGAGCGGTACGCGCTGCTGCTGGCGGCCGCCTCCTGCCTGGGGGTGTGGCGGTACAACCGGCACCACCCGAGCGCCTTCGTCACCGACACCCGCTGGCTGACCGCGGCGCTGGCCCGGCTGACGGCCCGGCTCGGGCACCCGCCGGTGGCCGGCCTGGACGGGCTGGAGGCGGACGTCTTCGCCGAGCTGGTGGAACGGCACGGCGCCCGGCGGGACTTCGACCTCGTCGGCCGCCGCTTCGGCTGACCTCCCCGGGCCCGCGCCCCGCGGGCGCCCCCGTCGACCGGCCGGACCGGCCGCCCCGTGCGGCCGGTCCGCGCCGGCCGCTCCGTCGACCGGTCCGACCGACCGGCGAATTCCCTGCAGGCCCCGGTGCGCCCCGGCGCGCCGGTACGAGAGGAAGAGCACCGTGACCATTTCCGTCCCCCCGCAGCAGGACGTGACCGCCGAGTCGGTCCGCGCCTGGCTGCTCGAACGCGTGGCCCTCTACGTGGAGCGGCCGGTCTCCGAGATCGCCCCGGACGTCAAGCTGGTCGAGTACGGGCTGGACTCCGTCTACGCCCTGACCCTGTGCGGCGACATCGACGACGAGTACGGCATCGAGGTGGACCCGACCCTGGCCTGGGACTATCCGACCGTCGACGCGATCGTCGGTTTCCTCACGGAGGAACTGGGCAAGTAGTCCCGTAGACTATGGCATGACCATGACCTGACACCTCCGGGCGTCCGGTCGCGGCCCCCTTCCACGCCTCCCCCGGCGGCCGGTGGCAGTTGACTGCCTGGGCAGCATCTTGACAGCTCCCGAGCCCGCCGGGCCGGGTCCGGCACGGCGAGAATCGCCACGCTGGGCAACGTTCGGCCAAGGGGGAGCAGTGGACTTTCAGATTCTGGGTCCGGTGGAGGTACGCGGTGCACAGGGCCGCGTACCGCTGTCGGGGGCCAAGGTGCACACGGTGCTGGCGGCCCTGCTGCTGGCCCGCGGCCGGACGGTGGCCCACAACCGCCTGAGCGAGCTGCTGTGGGGGTGGGAGCCGCCCACCACGATGCACGCGCAGATCTACACGTACATCTCGCGGCTGCGGAAGTACCTCGGGCCGGACGCCGAACTGGTGCGCCAGTCGCCCGGGTACCAGATCCGGATCGGCTCCGCGCGCTTCGACCTCGCCGAGTTCGAGCGGACCGCCGAACTCGGCCGCGACGCCCTGGCCCGCCGCCGCCACGAGGAGGCCTCCGCCCGGCTCCGTGCCGCGCTCTCGCTCTGGCGGGGCCCGGCGCTGGCCAACGTGACCGAGTTCCTGGCCGACGCCGAGGGCCCGCAGCTGGCCGAGACCCGGCTCGCCGTCGTCGAGGACTGCATCGAGGCCGACCTCGCGCTCGGCCGGCACCGCGAACTCGTCGGCGAGCTCACCGGGCTGGTGGGCGAGCACCCGCTCCGCGAGCGGCTGCGCGCCCAGTACATGACCGCGCTCTACCGCTGCGACCGGCAGGCCGACGCGCTGGCGGCCTACCAGGCCGGCCGCGAGGTGCTCGCCGAGGAGCTCGGCGTCGACCCCGGCGGGCTGCTGAACCAGGTCCACCAGGCTGTCCTCAACGGCGGCTCCGGCCTGGCCGCCCCGGCCGCCGAACCGGTCGGGCTGACCGCCCCGGCCGCCCGCCGGGTGCCGGCGATGCTCCCGCCCGACGCGGCCGGCCCCACCGTCCGCACCGCCGAACTCGCCTGGCTGAGACGGGCGCTGGAGTCCGGCCCGGGCACCGCGGGCCGCGCCCGCTGCCTCCAGGTCACCGGGATGCCCGGCATCGGCCGGACGGCGCTCGCCGTGCACGCCGCGCACAGTGCCCTGGAGTCCTTCCCCGACGGGCAGTTGTACGCCGAACTGCACCGCCCGGACGGCACCCCGAAGGACCCCGCGGAGGTCCTGGAGGGCTTCCTGCGCGGCCTCGGCGAGGACCCGTCCGGCTCGCCGGCCGACCTCGACGAACTGGTCCGCCGCTACCGCACCGCGACCGCAGGCCGCCGACTGCTGGTGGTGCTGGACGACGTGGCGGGCGACGCCCAGCTGACCCCGCTGCTGCCGAACAGCGCGGTCGCCCGCACCCTCGTCACCAGCCGCCGCTACCTGGCCTCGGTCGCCGGCCCGGACACCCTGGTGCTGCGCCCGCTGGACCGCGAGCAGAGCCTGGCGCTGCTCACCGCGGTGGCCGGCCCGGAGCGGGTCGCCGCCGACCCGGCCGCGGCGCTGGAGATCGTGCGGCTGTGCGCCGGACTGCCGCTGGCCCTGCGGATCGCCGGGGTCCGGCTGGCCACCCGCCCGCAGTGGCCCGCCGCCCGGCTGGCGCAGCTGCTGGCGCCCCCGGCGAGCCGGCTCGGCGAGCTGCGCTTCGGCGAACTGGACGTCAGGCGCTCGCTGGTGAGGACCCTGAGCGCGGAGACGGCGCACAGCCGCCGGGCCATGCCGCGACTGGCCGCGCTCGGGGCCCTGCCGTTCTCGGTCACCGAGGCCGCCGCGGCCACCGGCCTCACCGAGGACGCGGCCGAGCGGGTGCTGGAGGACCTGGTCGCCGCCGCGCTGCTGGAGATGCGCGGCCCGGACGACGCGGGGCGCCCGCGGTACCAGTTCCACGAGCTGGTGCGGCTGATCGCCCGGCCGGTGCGGGCCGTTCCGTCCCAGGTCCCGGCGCACCCGATGGTGGTCCCGCAGCGCCGCCGGCAGCCGGCCCCGCGCGGCTTCTGCGGCGTGCCGGTGCTCGCCGACCGGCACTGACGGTCCGTCCGGACGGCCGGTCGGTCCGTCAGGTCGGCTGCCCGGACGGGTCGTCCGGACGGGGTCGCGCGCCGGGCACCGTGTTACCCGGAAATTTCCGCAACGTCCGGCGGGCCGCGGAGGTTCAGCGATCGGCCGGGAAACCGGATCGATTGCGCCGGGACGAGGTCGGGCCGCTCCTGTGTTGACCTGTGGCGACGGCACGGCCAGAATCGGGTGCGTGGCCGAAGGAGGGGCGGCCACACGAAACGGGGGCCGGAGTCTGATGCTGAAGCTCTTGGGCGTAGGGGAAGACGCCGAATTCGTCTACCAGGAAATGCTGCGCGAGCCGAACGTCGGTGTCGGCGATATCGCGCTGCGCCTCGGGTGGGACGAAGCGCGGGTGCGGTCCGGTATGGACGAGCTCGCCAAACTCTCCCTGGTCCGCCCGTCCTGGGAGTCCGAGGGCTTTCTCCGCGCCGTCGAGCCGCAGGTCGGCCTGGCCTCCCTGCTCTACATGCGGGAGGCCGAGCTCCAGCGCCGCCAGCGGGATCTGGAAATCAGCCGGCTGGCCATCGAGAACGTCATCGCGGATTACTCCTCCATCGTCCGGTCCCGGGGCAATCCGACGGTCGAGCAGCTCGACGGAATCGATTCGGTCCGGCTGCGAATCGAATCCCTGGCGCACGCCTGCCAGAAGGAGGTCGTCGGATTCGTTCCGTCCGGCGCGCAGTCGGCCGCGAGCATGGAGGCGAGCAAACCGCTGGACCTCGCGGTGCTGGAACGCGGGGTGCAGATGCGCAGCATCTATTTGCAGAGCATCTCCAACGACAGCGCCACGATGGATTACGCGCGCTGGCTGATCCGGGCCGGCGCGCAGGTCCGGCTGGCCCCCACGCTGCCGCCGCGCATGGTCATCTACGACAGCCGGACGGCCATCGTGCCGGTCGACCCGGCGGACACCAGCAGGGGCGCGATGCTCCTGGAGGGCCCCGGGGTGGTGACGGCGCTCGGCGAACTGTTTGAGCGCTACTGGTCCTCGGCGATCCCGGTGGACCTCGAACCCGACGCGGCGGAGGCCGAGGGCGAGGAGGAGCTGACGAGCCAGGAGCGGGCGATCCTCGAACTGCTCGCCCAGGGCTGCACCGACGACGTGGTGGCCAAGCGGCTGGGCGTCTCGGTGCGCACCGGCCGCCGGATCACCGCCAGTGTGGCGGGGAAGCTCAAGGCCAAGAGCCGTTTCCAGATGGGCGCCAAGGCGGCCCTGCGCGGCTGGGTGGATCCGGACGCGGTGAACTGACGGGGCGCCCCCTCCCGGCGGCCCGTCCAGTGGTTGGCAGCAAGTTGCCGTGACCGCTTCCGGCGCGCCCGCCGTGCCCTGCCGTGCTCCGCGGGCCCCCACAATGTTCAGCGGACGTCCTGGAGCGGACGGCTTCCCCCCGTGAGCCGTGCTCCGGGACGTCCCCCGTCCCCTCCGCACGCCTCCCCTCCCACACTCGACCGTCGTGGGGCGTACGGGTGCTCCCCGGCGCCCGGGTTCCGCCTGCCCGCTCGCGGGTCCGCCGCGCCCGGTCGACGGGTGCTGCCCTCCGCCCCTCGCGGCAGGAGCCGTATGTACATGATCCAGGCGCAGTTGGAGCTCGCCCGCATCCCCGCGATGACCGTATTGCGGGACCGGTTGGTGGAATTCTCGGATCCGCGGCACGGGGTCGAACACGTTTTTGCCCAGCCGGTCGGCGGGATCGTTTACGTGGTCTTCTTTGTTCGGACGCATTGCGTCGAAGCGGCCGAGGTGGCGACCCGGGCGCTTTGCCTGAAGTACCTCCGGGCGCCGGACGGGGCAATGATCGGCCGGCTGCTCCGGTGCCATCCGGTCAGTGTGGCCGAAATGGCGCTCCGCAGCCTTTCCGGGCAGGACGGCGCCGGCGGTGCGGCCGGGGAGCGTTCCGGAGGCAGGGAGTTGCCATGACAGTAGTCTGCACCGGATTGCCGATGACACTACCCCGGGCCCGATGCGAAGCTTTTCACAGAGACGGAGCGGTTCTGACGACGGGGGATTGCAGCCATGAAGATGGCCAAGCTGATTGTGGCGTGCTCGGTATTCACCGCAATCGGCATTTCGGTGGGGCCGGCGGCCGACCTGTTCGACTCGCTGGGATCGCGCAAGCACGCCTCCGCGGCGGTGCGCGCGGACGGCGAGCCGAGCACCACGGCCACGGCCACCACCGACAACAACAGCTGGGACTGACGAGTAACTTTCCTCGCCGGTAACATCCGCGGCCCGCCGATTCGATCGGCGGGCCGTTTCGGCTTTCCGGACGTTCTCCCAGCTCATTCCGGGTTTGCCGAGGCGGCCATTCCGTTTTGTGCACACCGCGTCGTCCGGATGTGGCCCGCTGTTCACCCGACTGGACGGGGACGCTCCGGCTCCGATTGCCCCGGCGGGCCGTTCGCGGCCTCCCCGGCGACAGGACTGGATAGTGGACAGTGCCGCGCTCTATTATGGGTAGTGCCACTCGCCACTACCCATGCTGAGGAGGGGTCGCCATGCCCACCCTGCCCTGGACAGTGCCCAACCCCGCGGTCCCCGGGACCAGGGCCGTCGTGATGGCCTCGCGCTTCGAGGTCCGCTCGCTGCGGGACGTCCCCCGCTTCTTCCGGAAGTCCCTGGCCGCCTGGCGCCAGGTGCGGACCGCCCCCGGGGCCCTGGGTGCCTCGCTGGTGGCCCGTCCGCTCCGGCGGGAGTTCCTCACCCTCTCCGCCTGGGAGAGCCGCGAGGCCCTGTACGGCTACGCGCGGGCCGAACCGCACCGCGGCATCATGACCGGGCTGCGCTCCACCATGCGCTCCTCGGTCTTCACCTTCTGGGAGGTGCCGGTCGAGGACCTGCCGATCGACTGGGCCGAGGCCCGCCGCCGGCTCGCCGCGGAGCAGGGCGAGGGGGCCGTCCGATGAGCACGGTCGAACGGGTGGCGGCCCCGCCCGCCGCGGCACCGGGCCGCCGGGTGCCGCTCTGGCTGACGATCGTCGCGTGCAGCCTGCCGATGTTCATGGTCGCGCTGGACAACCTGGTGGTGACCACCGCCCTGCGCACCCTGGCCGTCGACCTGAACGCCTCCACCACGGACCTGCAGTGGTTCGTCAACGCCTACGTGCTCTCCTTCGCCTGCCTGCTGCTGACCGGCGCCGCACTCGGCGACCGGTTCGGGCGGCGGCGCGTCTTCGCCCTGGGCATCGTGCTGTTCACGGTCGCCTCGGTGGGCTGCGGGCTGGCCGACAGCACCGGCGGGCTGATCCTCGCCCGCACCGTGCAGGGCTTCGGTGCGGCGGCGGTGATGCCGCTGTCGCTGACCCTGCTCGCCGCGGCGGTGCCCGAGCGGCGGCGCGGTCTGGCGCTCGGCCTCTGGTCGGCGATCAGCGGCCTGGCGGTCGCCTTCGGCCCGGTGGTCGGCGGTGCGGTGGTCGACGGGCTGGCCTGGCAGTGGATCTTCTGGATCAACGTCCCGGTCGGCCTGCTCGCCGTCCCGCTGGTGCTCCGGGTGCTGGACGAGAGCAAGGTGGCCGGCACCCGGCTCGACCTGCCCGGCATGCTGCTCGCCACCGGCGGCCTGGTCGCCCTGGTCTGGGGCATCGTCAACGGGGAGTCGAAGGGCTGGGGTTCGCCGGCGGTGCTGGGCGCGTTCGCCGCGGCGGTCGCGCTGCTGGCGGCCTTCGTGCTCTGGGAGCGCCGGGCGCCGCACCCGCTGCTGCCGCTCTCGTTCTACCGGATCCGCTCCTTCGTGCTCTGCAACGTCACCTCCGCGACGATGTACTTCGGGGTGTTCGGCGCGATCTTCCTGCTCTCCCAGTACCTCCAGGTCGCCCCGGCCCGCACCCCGCTGCACGCGGGCCTGCTGACCCTGGCCTGGACGCTGATGCCGATGGTGATCGCACCGCTGGCCGGGGTGATCACCGACCGGGTGGGCGGCGGCCGGCTGATCGCGCTCGGGCTGTTCCTCCAGGGGATCGCCCTGGCCTGGCTGAACCTGGTGGCCACCGCCGACACCCCGTACGCGCGGCTGGTCGGCGCGATGGTGCTGGGCGGCGTCGGGATGGGCTTCGCCTTCGCGCCGACCGCGGCGGTGGTGCTGGGCGCGGTGCGGACCGAGCACCAGGGGAAGGCCTCCGGGGCCAACACCACCGTGCGGGAGATCGGCGGGGCACTGGGCATCGCGGTGCTCGGGACGGTCTTCGCCGACCACGGGGACGACCGCAGCGCCCAGGGATTCGTCGACGGCATGGTGCCGGCGGTCTGGGTCGGCGTCGCCGTCGTCCTGCTGGGCGCGCTCTGCGCCCTGGCGATCCCGCACCACCGGGCGGCCGGCCGGGCCGGCGGCTAGGCCCCGCCTGAGCCGCCGGGGATCGACCGGGCCGTCGGACCGCGCGGGTCCGGCGGCCCGGCCCGGTTGCGGTGGCGCATCGCCGCAGCCCCGGGTCAGTTGCTGCGGGCGGTGATGTCGCCGTAGCCGGTGGTGGCGTGGACGGCGACGTCGGGGGTGCCGGCGTTGCGCAGCGCGTTGTGGACGCGGCCGTAGGCGGTGCGGGCGTCGAGGGTGGCGGAGGCGCCGGCGGCGGTGTCGACGGTGATGGAGCCGGCCTCGGTGCGCAGGGTGAGGGTGCCGGCGGTGGCCCCGGTGATGCGGATGTCGCCCTTGCCGGTGGTGATCTCGGAGCCGGCGGTGAGGCGGCCGAGCACGATGTCGCCGGCCTGGAGGGCGATGCGGGCGCCGGCGGCCTCGTCGATGGCGACCGTGCCGTGCGCGCTGTCGTGGGCGACGTGGCCGAGGCGGCCGGTGCAGCGGAGGTCGGCGCTGGCGGTCCTGGCCTCGACGGTGGAGCCGACGGGGAGGTGAACGGTGACCTCGATCGAGCCGGGGGTGCCGATCAGCTTGTCGCCGACGGTGTTGCGGACGGTCAGGACGCCGTCGGCGTAGGCGATCCCGGTCTGCTCGGCGGCCTTGACGTCGCGGGCCTTGCCGGGGTCGGCGGGGCGGACCTCGACGGTGGTGTCGGCGCGGTCGGCGGCGACGAACCGCACCTGCCCGGCCGGGATGTCCAGGACGGCGGCGATCGGGGCGGTGGTGGCGAACTGCTGCATGGCGGGCTCTCCGGTGTTCGTTGTGCTCCGTGTTTCTGACAACGCAAACGCTACGTTGCCTTCGCTTGCGTCGCAACCATCTCGTTGCGTCCAATCGGCATATATGCAGGTGAGAACCGCAAGATCGTTGCAACGACTCTGCATGTAACGCAACATCAGCTACGGGCTTCGTTGCAACTGAATCGAGGTGAACGCTATGCTGGCGGCATCGGAAGCGCAGAGGAGGCTCACAGTGCCGGGAGGCAGGCTCACCCAGCTGGAACGCCAGCAGATCGCCGTGGGGCTGGCCGACGGCCTCGCCTACGCGGAGATCGCCCGGCGCCTCGACCGTCCGACATCGACGGTCACCCGCGAGGTGATGCGCAACGGCGGCCCCACCGCCTACCGTGCGGACCTCGCCCACCGGGCCACCGAGCGCCGCGCGCACCGGCGCAGGGTCGCCGCCCCCCAGGGGGCCGAGGCGCCCCCGCAGCCGTACGGCCGCGACCCGGAGGCGGTGCGCGAGTACGAGGAACTGTTCACCACCGTCCTCATGCAGACGGGCGTGCCGAAGATGACGGCCCGGGTGCTGGTCTGCCTGTTCACCAGTGACGCGGGCAGCCTCACCGCGGCCGAACTGGTCCAGCGCCTCCAGGTCAGCCCGGCGTCCGTCTCCAAGGCGATCGCGTACCTGGACGCCCAGGGCCTCGTCCGGCGCGAGCGCGACGAGCGCCGCCGCGAGCGCTACGTCGCCGACGACGACGTCTGGTACCAGTCGATGCTGGCCAGCGCCCGCGGCACGGCCGCCCTCGCCGAGACCGCGCGGCAGGGCGTCGGCGTGCTCGGGTCCGGCACCCCGGCGGCCGCCCGGCTGGAGAACGTCGCCCGCTTCGTCGACTTCGTCACCGAGAGCATCGTGCGCGCCGCGGAGCAGGCCCGCGAGGTCCTGCACACCAAGCCCGCACCCCCGGCCTAGCCGACCGCTCGACCGCGCGACCGCTCGCGTCCCCGGCCGCGCGGTCGGGGACGGCGAAGGGCGCACCACCCCCGGGTGGTGCGCCCGTAGCCCCCCGTGGCGGGGGTCAGTCCTCGTACAGTCAGATATAAACAACAGACGCAGCCCCCCGAGTAATAAGTGTATATCTAGGTGGTGGCCGGATCATTAAAGGCGGGGGGGGGGGGGGGCGGGGGG
>NZ_JBSGXP010000073.1:0-39807 GCF_053610105.1 Kitasatospora sp. NPDC054939
TCCCGGCGGTGCGCGCGGCGCGTTGATGCGCCCCGGCCCGGCCGCCCCCGCCACGGGGGCCGCCGGGCCGCGGCATGCCCGGGGCCGCGCCCACCGGCCCGCGGCGTTCCCGGGGTACGGGTTCACCGGCGGTCGTCCGCGCGGGTCGGCGGCCGCGCGGGGGCGTCCGGGTCGGCGGTGCGGGAGAGCTCCGCGAGCGTGCTGCGGGTGAGCGGCGTGCCCGCCATGACCGCCGCCACGGTGGCGATCGCGCGGCAGCGGGCGAGCAGGGCGGCGCGGGCGGAGGGGCGGGCGGCCGGGTCGCGTGCGGTCATGCCGGACATCCAACAGGGCGCCACCGACATCCCGGCCGGGGGGTGGTGTCCGGATGTGACAGGGAATCGTCATTGCGGCCACGCGGCGCCGCGGGGGAGGCTGGGGCCATGCCCAGTCCACACCGGGTCGTCATCGCGGTCTTCCCCGATGTCGACCTCCTCGACGTCACCGGCCCGGCCGAGGTGTTCGCGCTCGCCAACCGGGAGACCGGGGGCCGCGCCGGGTACGAGGTGTGCCTGGCGGCACCGACCGCGGGGCCGGTGCGGACCTCGGCCGGGGTGCGGCTGCTCGCCGATGCGGCCTTCGCGGAGGTCACCGGTCCGGTGGACACGCTGCTGGTGCCCGGCGCGGTCGAGCTGACCGACGCCGGTCCGGTGGCCCGGATCGACGACGCCGTGGTGGCCTGGGTGAAGGAGACCGCTCCGCGCTCGCGGCGGGTCGCCTCGGTCTGCGTGGGGGCCCATCTGCTCGCCGCGGCCGGGCTGTTGGACGGGAAGACGGCGACCACGCACTGGTCGACCGCCGCCCAGCTGGCCGCCGACCACCCGGAGGTCGTGGTCGACCCGGACCCGATCTTCGTCCGGGCCGACCGCGGCCGGCTCTGGACCGGCGCCGGCATCAGCGCCTGCCTGGACCTGGCGCTCGCCCTGGTGGCCGAGGACCAGGGCGAGCAGACGGCGCTGGCGGTGGCCCGGCAGCTGGTGATGTACCTGAAGCGGCAGGGCGGCCAGAGCCAGTTCTCGGTGCCGCTCAGCAGTCCGGCGGCCACCCGCCGGGACATCGACGACCTGCGGCAGTGGATCGCCGACCACCTGGACGGCGACCTCTCGGCCGGTGCCCTGGCGGCCCGGATGTGCCTCAGCGAGCGGCACTTCGCGCGCGTCTTCAAGCAGGAGACGGGCGTGGGGCCTGCGGCGTACGTGGAGGCCGCCCGGGTCGAGGCGGCCCGGCGGCTGCTGGAGACCACCGACTGCCCGCTGGAGCGGGTCGCCGCGGCGGCCGGACTCGGCTCGCCGGAGACCCTGCACCGGGCGTTCCGGCGCCGGCTCGCCACCACCCCGGCGGCCTACCGCCGCCGCTTCCGCACCCGGGCCTAGGCCCTGCCCGACCCGGGCAGCCGACCGTTCCATCCCCGATCCCCTCGGCACGGCGCGAGGCGGACGCCTCCGCCGTGCCCGGAAACCCGACGAAAGGCCCGAGATGAGTACTGCGACCACCCCGTCCACCACCCTGCGCGACGTGATCGGCCTGGACAACCGGCCGCCGCGGCTGGCGGACGCCGTCCTGATCATGATCGACTTCCAGAACACCTACCGCACCGGCGTCATGGCCCTGGAGGGCGCCGAGGAGGCCGTCGCCGAGGGCGCGCGCCTGCTGGAGCGGGCCCGGGCGGCCGGCACCCCGGTGGTGCACGTCGTCAACGACGGCGGCGAGGGCACCCCGTACGACATCCGGGCGCGGATCGGCGCCATCAGCGAGGAGGTCGCGCCGGTCGACGGCGAGCCGGTGGTGGTCAAGCAGGTCCCGAACGCCTTCCACGCGACCGACCTGGAGAAGGTGCTGACCGGCCTGGGCGCCGCCGCGGGCAGCGGGAAGGACCTCGTGCTGGCCGGGTTCATGACGCACATGTGCGTGGTCTTCACCGCCCAGGGCGCCTTCTCCCTCGGCTACCGGCCGACCGTGGTCGCCGACGCCACCGCGACCCGGGCGCTCGCCGCCCCCGACGGCACCGTGCTGCCCGCGGCGGCGCTCCGGGCGGCGGCCCTGACCACGGTGACCGACCTGTTCGGCCCGGTCGTCGGCGGTACGGACGACCTGCCGGCCTGACCCGCCGTCCGTCCGGGGGCGCGGCCGGACCGCACCCCCGGACCGCACCCCCCGGACGGGCGCCCGGGCCGGGAGATCACGCGGGACGGTCGCCGGGCTCCTCGTAGCGGATGCCGTGGGGGGCGGCGATCCGGTTGAGCCGGGCCGGGTCGAGGCGCCCGCCGCTGCCCTGCGTCCCCCGTGCCTCGACCAGGTCCTCGACGAAGCACTCCCACCCGCCGGGAGAGGAGATCTGCAGGACCCGGGGCGGCCGGCCCGCGCCGGGGCGCAGGGCGTGCGGGACACCGCGGGGGAGCAGCACGAACTGCCCGCCGGTCAGGCGGTGCGTCCGGTCGGCGAACTCGACGACGAGCTCGCCGTCCAGCACGTAGACGGCCTCGTCGGCGTGGTGGTGGGTGTGGCGCGGGATCTCCTGCGCCAGGACCACCTCCAGCAGCGAGAAGCGGCCCTCGGTGTCGCCGCTGCGGGCCTTGACGGCGAAGGCGGGCGGGAGCGGGATGCGGCCGGGCCGGGCGGCGCCGGCGTCGAGCAGGACGAAGCGGGGGTGGGACACGGGGTTTCTCCGTTCGGTCGGGGCGGGCGGGTCAGCGGGCCTGGCGCACACCGCGGCGCCAGACCTCGGCCACGGCGGCGGTCGCGGCGACGTCCCGGGTGGGGTCGCCGTCGACGAGCAGCAGGTCCGCCCGGAGGCCGGGCGCGATCCGGCCGCGGTCGGTCAGCCCGAAGTGGGCGGCGGGCACGGCGGTCGCGGCGGCGAGGGCCTCCTCGGGGGCCAGTCCGGCCTCGGTGAGCAGCTGCAGTTCGCGGTGCAGGCCGGAGCCGTGGGCGGGGACGAAGGGGGTGGCGTCGGTGCCGGCCAGCAGGGGTACGCCGGCCCGGTGCAGGGCCCGCAGCGCGCCGACGGCGTTGGCGGAGCTGCCGGGGCGGGCGCAGTCGGCCGTCCGGGCCGCGGCGTGGTCCGGTCGGCCGATCGCCTCGAAGTAGGCGAGCGTGGTGACGACGAACGCCCCGCGGTCGCGGACCCGTTCGGCCAGTCGCCGGGAGGCCGGGTCGTGCGGCGCGAGGTCGGCCCACACGTGGGCGAGGCCGTCGGCGCCGGCGTCCAGCGCGATCGCGGCCTCGGCCGCGGTGACGGCGTGCGCGACGACCCGCAGCCCGGCCGCGTGGGCCGCCTCGGTGAGTGCGGTGGCGACGGCCGGCGTCATGGTCGGGAGGTCGGCGCCGTGCACGGCGCCGTCGTCGATGACGATCTTGAGGTAGTCGGCCCCCTCGGCGAGCCGCGCCTTCACGAAGGCCGGGGCCTGCGCCGGATCGGCGACGAAGTCGAGGCCCGCCGGGCCGGCGCCGGGCAGCCCGGCGGCCTCCAGGGCGGCCAGCAGCTGGGTGGGGTGCCCGCCGGGTACGGTGGCCAGGGTGCCCGCGCTGCGGAGGTCGGCCACGTCGTCGCGTTCGGTGGCGAGCTGCCGCTGACGCTCCAGCACCGCGGGGAGGCAGAACATGTCCAACTCGGTGGTGACCCCGTGCCGCAGGGCCTCGGCGAGACTGCCCTCGAACACGTGGGTGTGCGCGTCGACGAGTCCGGGCAGCAGGGTCCGTCCCGTCCCGTCGACCTCGTCGTCGGCGGCCGGGCGGCCGCCGGCCCGCCCGGCCGGGGTGACCGCGGCGATCAGGCCGTCCTCGATCAGCACGTCGGCGGCCGGCGTCGTGCGCTCGCCGTCGAAGACGCGGACGGTGTGGATCAGGGTGCGCATGGGTGTCCTCCCGGGTGGGTGCGGAGTCCGTGAACGTCCGGACGCCACCACAGAGGGCACTCGGCCGGCGGCTGTGACAGCGGGGCGGCGCCGGGTGGCGAGCGTCACATCGCGCCGGGTCGTGTCACACTCCGGGGCCGCCGGACCTCTTCGGTCGTGACGGAGGAGGAGGGCACCCATGGCATCGACCCCACGGACCACCGGCCCGGCCGGGACGGCGGGTGACGGTACGCGCGCGACCGAGGAGTTCCTCGCGCACCGCGAGCTGCTGTTCTCGGTGGTCTACAGCATGCTCGGCAGCGTCGCCGACACCGAGGACGCCCTGCAGGAGGTGTGGCTCGCCTGGACCGGCCGCCACCGCAGACCGGGCGCCGGCCCGGTGGAGAACGTCCGGGCCTACCTGGTGCGGATCGCGGTGAACCAGGCGCTGGCCCGCCGGGCGGACCTCAGCCGGCGCCGGGAGACCTACCTCGGCCCCTGGCTGCCCGAGCCGCTGGTCGTCGGCGAGGACGACGCCGCGGGCGCCGTGGAGCGCACCGAATCGCTGTCGATGGCCGTCCTGGTGGTGCTGGAGACCCTGTCGCCGCTGGAACGGGCGGTGTTCGTGCTGCACGAGGTGTTCGGCTTCGGGCACCCGGAGACCGCGGAGATCCTCGGCCGCTCGCCGGCGGCCGTCCGCCAGCTCGCGGCCCGGGCCCGCCGGCACGTGCGGGCCCGGCGACCGCGGCACCGGCCCGAGCCGGACCAGCACGCCCGGGTGACCGAACGGTTCGCCGAGGCGGCGCTCGGCGGCGACCTCTCGGCGCTGCTCGCGGTGCTGGCACCGGACGTGACGCTGTGGACCGACGGCGGCGGCAAGGGGCCCGCGGTCAGCCTGCGGCCCGTGCACGGCCGGGAACGGGTCGCCGCGGTGTTCCTGGCGGTGGCCGGCGCGCTGCCCGCAGGCGGGGTCGAGCTCCGCCACCGGCGCACGGCCGGCGAGCCGTGCGTGCTGGTCTTCTCGGGCGACGGCCCGCTCGCGGTCGTGGTGGTGGACCTCGACCCGGGCGGCGGCGGGCTGATCACCGGCATCTACTCGGTCACCAACCCGGACAAGTTCGCCGGGGTCCGCTGACCGGCGCCCGCGCCCGCTCGGGAGGTGCCGCCCGCGTCCGCTCGGGAGGTGCCGCTCGGCCGGGAGGTGCCGCCGGCGCGGGACGTACCGCCCGCGGGGCGGGCGCCGGGTCCGCCGTCGGCTCCCGCCCGGTCGGGCGGAACGGCCGCCCCCGGGGGAGCGGCCGGTCAGGCGGACCGCCGGCAGATGTGCGGGAAGAGCCGGCCCAGCAGACCGGCGAACTGGGTGCGCTCGTGCGCGGTGAGCGGCGCGAGCAGGGCGTCCTCCATCGCGGAGAGTTCGGCGTTCAGGGTGGCCAGGGTCGCGGTGCCGGCCGGGGTCAGGGTGACCTCGATCCGGCGCCGGTCGCTGGCGGGGCGCCGGCAGTCGACCTGGCCGGCCCGGGCGAGCTCGTCGACCGTCCGGCCGACGTCGGCGGCGGCGATGTCGAGCCGCGCGGCGAGTTCGCCCTTGGAGTGCGGGCCGTGGTCGTCCAGCGCGGCCAGCACGGTGACGTGCCACAGGCGCAGGCCGTGCCCGGCCAGGTGGTCGGTGAGCCGGCTGCGGGTGGCGCTGCCGGTGCGGGAGAGGAGATAGGTGCTGAGAGCGAGCACGCTGCCCGAGCTCGTTCCGTGGGTCATGGGAGAGGGCGTCCGTTCACTGGTGGTTCGGGGTTGGTGCCGTGCGGCCGTCGTCGGGGGTGTCCGTGACGGGGGTCGGGAGGGGTGGCGGCGTCGGTGCGGGCGCCACCTCGCGGGCCGGGCCGGTCGGGCCGCGGCCGGTCGGGCCGCGGCCGGTCGCGGGCCGGGCCGAAGGGTGCGTCATCGGGTCACGGGACGCGTCGCCGGGGGTGTCACCGGTCCGGGGGCGTCGGCTCGGGCCGTCCGGCGCGCCCGATGCTGCCCAGGGCCGCCGCGATCCGTTCGACGACCGTGTCGGCCTGGGCGTCGGTGAGGACGAGGGGCGGGAGCAGCCGCAGGACGGTGTCGTCCCGGCCGCCGAGTTCCAGGAGCAGGCCGTGGTCCAGGCAGGCGGCGCGCAGGGCGCGCGCGAAGCCGGGGTGGGCGGGCCGGGAGCCCAGCCGGTCGGGCGGGCCCTGCGGGTCGACCAGTTCGACGCCGATCATCAGGCCGCGGCCCCGCACCTCGCCGAACTCCTGGTGCTCGGAGGCCAGTTCGCGCAGCCCCTGGCGCAGCAGGGCGCCCACCTTGGTGGCGCGCTCGGCCAACTGCTGTTCGGCGACGATGCGCAGGGTGGTCTCCCCGGCGACCATGGCGAGGGTGTTGCCGCGGAAGGTGCCGGTGTGGGCGCCCGCCCGCCAGGTGTCCAGCTCCGGGCGGTAGGCGATGAGGGCCAGCGGCAGGCCGCCGCCGACCGCCTTGGAGGTGACCAGGACGTCCGGGGTCACCCCGGCCCGCTCGCACGCCCAGAAGTGGCCGGTGCGGCCGATGCCGGTCTGCACCTCGTCGACGATCAGCAGCACCCCGTGCTCGGCGGTGATCCGGCGGATCTCGCGCAGCCAGGCGTCCGGGCCCTCGACCACGCCGCCCTCGCCCTGGACGACTTCGAGGATCACCGCCGCCGGGAGGCCGACCCCGCTGCTCGGGTCGGTGATCAGGCTCTCCAGCAGGCGGGCGGAGAGGACGCCGGCCTGTTCGGCGCCGACGCCGAAGGGGCAGCGGTAGCCGTACGGGTAGGGCAGCCGGGTGACCGGCTGGGCGTCGGCCGGTCCGCCGGTGCGCATCTCCTCGGGTCCGGAGACCGCGGCGGCGCCGAGCGTCATGCCGTGGTAGGCGCCGGTGAAGGCGACGACGCCGCGGCGGCCGGTGGCGTGGCGGGCGAGCTTCAGGGCGGCCTCGACGGCGTCGGTCCCGGCCGGGCCGCAGAAGTGCAGCCGGGCCCGGTCGCGCAGTTCGCCGGGCAGGCGGTGGAGCAGTTCGGTGGTGAAGGAGTCCTTCTGAGGGGTGATCATGTCGAGGGCGTGCAGCAGTGCGCCCGAGCCCAGGGTCTGCTGGAGGGCCGCCACGACCTCGGGGTGGTTGTGGCCGAGGGCGAGCGAGCCGGCGCCCGCGAGACAGTCCAGGTAGGTCCGGCCGTCGACGCCCGTGACGACGGCGCCCGCGGCGGTGGCGGGGGCGACGGGAAGGTTGCGGGCGTAGGTGCGCGCGGCGGATTCGCGCCGCTCCTGACGGGCGAGCAGTTGTGCGCGGAGCATGGTGTGGAAAGGCCCTTCGTCATCATACGGGGACGATGGGTTAGGTTAGCCTAACCTATTCTTCGGTGGAAAGGGTCGCATTCGGACAGTCGTCGCCGGACGTCACGTGAACTGCGGTTGTGCCTTCGTGTGCTGCCGCCGCGTCAGCCGGTCCGGGGCGCCCGGCCGGGGGTGTCGACCCGGGGGTTCGGGCGCACCGAGGGTCGGTCCGGCGGGCGTCGCGGGTGGGCGATCGTGCTGCCGTCGGTGCCCGACGCCGCCGCACTCGGGGTGGCCGCGCCGGGTGGATGCAGCACTTCGGCATGTGTGGCAACTTCTGGCGTTTCATCAACTATTGATGCGTCAATTTTGTTTGATTACATGGCACTTGGGACCATCATCGCCACCGGCGAGAGTAGGTCGGTCGGGTGAGCCTACCCCGGCGCGGCTGCCTCCACGGGGCGAAGGGACTCATCGATGGGGGCCCGTTGACCTACCGGGTTCGCCCGCGTCCTCGGTGCCGTGGCCGGCGCCGCCGGACGGCTCGTTGCCGAGGCCTGCAGGCCTTCCCGGGCAGCGCCGAACGTGCCGCGGGGGCAGCCGGGTTGACGGCCCGCCGCAACGGATCGTCGCCCTCGGCGCGACCCTCGTGAGCGCCGGACTCGCACCCAGGGTCCGGGTCGCGGGCTTCACCGCGTCGGTCGGCCGGTTCGCAGGGGCAAGGTCTCCAAGAAGGGCCCTAGGCGGGCGCAAGGCGGGTGCGAGCCGGCATGCCGAGGAGCGCTTCCGGGTCGACCCGCTCCGGCAGTAGCTCAAAGGGGGGGCGCGCCCGCGAGGTGGACGACCGGATCCGGACGACCGCCGCCTGCCGCTACGGCGCGTACGGCGTGCGGGCGACATCGCCCGGACCTGCGGGGTGGGCCCGGTCCGCACGGGACGGGCGGCCGCTGCGCGGGAGGGCGCTGTCGTCAGTCCAGGACGACCGCGTCGCCGCAGCGCAGCGGGCCGGGTGTCGAGACGGTGGCGAGGGCGTCGAGCCGGTTGTCGTGGGCCCGGGCGACGGCGCGCAGGACGAGCGGGGAGTGCGGCAGGTCCTGCTGCGCCTCGTTGGTCATGGCGCAGCGTTCGCTGGAGCGGACGAAGTGCAGGCGCAGCGCGGGGCCGATCCGTGCCTCGCGGCCGAACCAGTCGTCCTCGGTGAACGGCGCGGTGCCCGGCGGGGTCCGCACCAGCAGGTTGGGGCGGAAGCGCCGCTCGTCGACCGGGACGCCCGGAACGGCGGCCCGGACCCAGTCAAGGGTGGCCGTGGTGAGGACGCTGAGCGGCAGCTGGTCGAAGTGCGAGACCTCGCCCTCGCGGGCCAGCGCCACGTCGTCCCGGCCGAGGTAGCGGCGCAGGTAGGCGTCGGGGTCGGGGACGGCTGCGCCCTGTGGGTCGAGCAGCGCGGGGTGGTCCGGGTGGGCGGGGTCCGGGTACCGGGAGCGCAGCCGCAGCAGCCCGGGCATCCGGCGGAAGCGCCGGGTGGTCTTGCCCGAGCCGAACCTGCCCTCGCCGTCGCGCACCGCGTAGAGGCGGTCGCCCAGGAGGCCGCGGGTGTCGGCCTCGGCGTGCGCCAGCCGTTCCCCGCCCGTGGACTTCACCGGGTACCGCCAGATGCGCTCGATCGTCCCCACCGTGTCTGCCATTCGATCAAGAATACCGGGGAGTTCTGCCCGATTTCGGGCAGGATCGGGCCGGTCGGCGCCGTTCAGGCGCTGTAGTGGCGGCCCGGGGAGGCGGCCCGGGGGAGGGGCCGGGCGATCCGGTAGTGGTCGGCCTCGAAGCCGTACCAGCGGTCGGTGCGGCCGGCGCGGGTCATGCCGAGGCGGCGGCAGACGGCTGCGGACCGGTGGTTGTCCGGGCGGACCAGGGCGTGGATCTCGGGGAGGCCGGCCGCGAAGCCGCGGGCGAGGGCGGCGCGGGCGGCCTCGGTGGCGAAGCCGTGGCCCCAGGAGTCGGGGTGCAGGTGCCAGCCCACCTCGACCTCGTCCGGCTCGCCGTCGGGCAGTGGCAGGAGCAGGACGGAGCCGACCGCGGTGCCCGTGTCGCGGCGTTCCAGGGCCCAGATCCCCCAGTGCGGTCCGGTCGAGCGCCCGCGCCAGCGCTCGACGAGTGCGGCGGCCTCGTCCGGGGATTCCAGGGCCCGCGGGGTGCTGCCGAGCCAACCGGCCACCTCCCGGCGGGAGTAGAGGTCGTGGACGCGCTCCAGGTCGGACTGCTCCCAGAGGCGGGCCGTCAGTCGCTCGGTGGTGAACACGGATGCCTCCTGGTCGCGGTGCCGCACGGGCCTGTTGTCCCAGGTCAGTAAAATAGTAATGTCAAATGTCACAAGCAAGGGTTCGGGGTGATCCGGCGCGATCCCGTGTGGACGAGCCCGGTCGGCCGGGGTAACGGGACGGTCTCGAAGCCGGGATCGCGGCGCGCGGGGTCTTGACGGGGTCGGTGGAGGCGTCGTTTGCTGTGTGCCCTCCCGTTCGGACATGATGGTTTGTGTTCGTTCCTGTGTATTTGAACGTTCAAATCCGAGGTGATGTGATGGCTCTGACCGAGCCGGAGTACCTGCGGCAGTTCGGCGAACCGGCCGGCTACCTGGACTTCGCGCGCTTCGGCCCGGTGTCGGCGCGGGTGCGCGAGGTGCTGGTCGGTGCGGCGGGGGAGATCCACCGCCAGGGCTGGCCCGCCCTGGAGCGGCTCGACGCGGCGACCGAGGAGACGGCGCGCACCGCCGCGCGGATCCTGCGCTGCGCCCCGCACGAGATCGCCTTCGTCAGCTCGACCTCGCACGGCATGTTCGCCGCCGCCGGCGGGATCGCCGCGGCCCACGGCGGCCGGGGCCGCGGCGCGGACGGTTGCGCGGGTGACGGTACGTGCGGCGGTGCCGACGGCCGCGCCGGCGCGGCGCCCCACCGCGGCACCGTACTGGCGAGCCGGTCGGACTTCCCCGGCGCGATCTACCCCTGGCTGCGCGCCGCCGAGCGGGGCGGGCCGGCGGTCCGCCTGCTCGACGGCCCGCTGACGGCCGACGCGGTCCGGGCCCACCTGGACGACGGGGTGCGCGCGGTCTCGGTCTGCGCCGTGGACGCCGCCACCGGCCACCAGGCGCCGCTGGCCGACCTCAAGGAACTCCTCGGCCCGCGGCGCCTGCTGGTCGTCGACGCGGTCCAGGCGCTCGGCGCGGTCGAGTTCGACGCCGACGCGGCGGACGTCCTGGCCTCCGGCGGCCAGAAGTGGCTGCGGGCCGGCTGGGGCGCCGCCCTCCTGATGGTCCGCGACCGGACGGCGGGCCTGCTCGCCCCCGGCCTCGGCGGCTGGTCCGGCGTGCTGGACCCGATCGACGCCCCCGACCACCCGCGGCCCGCCCGGCCCGGCGCCGTCGCCCACACCCTCACCAACCCCGACGGCCCCGCCGTCGCCGCACTGGGGGCGGCCCTGGCGCTGGCCGAGGACATGGGCATCCGGCGGATCAACGCACTGATCGGCGAGGTGCTCGGCGGGCTGCTCGCCGCCGCCCGCGCCGTCGGCGCCGAGACCCGCGGCGGTGACCGGCCCGGCGGCAGCGGTATCGCCCGGCTCCGGCTGCCCGGCGCCGACCCGAAGGCCGTCCACCGCGCGCTGACCGCCGCCGGACTGACCGCCACCCTGCGCGGCGGGTGGATCCGTCTGTCCCCGCACGCCAGCACCGACCCCGCGGCGGCCGACCGGCTGTCCGAGGTGCTGCGCACCGCCTGAGCGGCCGGCCCGTACCGCCTGCGCCTTGAGCGGCCGGCCCCCGAACCCCGCCCCCCGAACCCCGCCCCCCGAACCCCGCCCCCGAACCCGCCTGCCCCCACCCCACCCCTGTGGTACCCCCTCACCGAAAGGCATGCCATGTCACACCTTTCCCGCCGTGATCTGCTCCGCTACTCCGGCGCCGGACTGGTGGCCCTCGCCGCCGGCAGCGCCCTGTCGGCCTGCTCCGGCACGGGCTCCGGCGGCCAGGTCGCCGGCGGTGACGCCGCCACCGGCACCGTCACCGTCTGGTCGTGGACCACCGCCGCCGAGGCGCTGCGGGGTGTCGTCCCGGCCTTCGAGAAGGAGAACCCCGGGATCAAGGTCGACGTCCAGGACGTCGGCAACCCGGCGATCTGGGACAAGATCACCGTCGGTATGGCGGCCGGCGGCCAGGGCCTCGCCGACGTCCTGCACATCGGCTGCGACTACCTGCCCGGCTACCTGGAGAAGTTCCCCGGCGGCCTCGCCGACCTGTCCGCCCTGGGCGCCGACCAGTACAAGGACAAGTTCGCCCAGGGCCTGTGGCCGGTGGTGACCGGCAAGGACGGCAAGGCCTACGCGCTCCCGTGGGAGGTGAACGCCTTCGGCTTCTTCTACCGCCAGGACATGTTCGAGAAGGCCGGCATCGACCCGAACACCTTCGAGACCTGGGACGACGTGCTCGCCGTCGGCGACCGCTTCAAGGCCGCCAACCCCGGCATCTCCCTGATCGGCATCAACAAGCCCGCCACCCCGTCCCCCGACCTGGACTTCCTGCAGGCGCTGATGCAGCAGCAGGGCGCCTTCTACTTCGACCTCAAGGGCGACATCACCCTCTCCTCCCCGGCGGCCGTCCACGCCCTCACCGTCGAGAAGCGGCTGAACGACGCCGGGCTGATCGCCGACACCGCCGGCGACGCCGTGTGGCGCACCATGCTGCGCGACGGCAAGATCGCCGCGGGCCCGCTGGCCGCCTGGGCCGTGCACTACCTGGAGACCAAGCTCCCCGACCAGAAGGGCGCCTGGCGGCTCACCCGGCCGCCGGCCGCCACCGCCGGCGGCAAGCGCACCGCCATCGTCAACTCCACCCACCTGGCGGTCTCCGCCTCCAGCCCCCGGCGGGTGGCCGCCTGGAAGTTCGTCGAGTACGCGCTCACCCGGCCCGAATCGGCGAACAGCATGTTCAAGGCCGGCGGCGTCTTCCCCGCCCTCACCGCCGCCCACTCCGACCCGATGTACACCGCGCCGAACGCCTTCTACGGCGGCCAGCCGGTGCTGAAGACCTTCGTCGACCTGCTCGGAGCGGGCGCCGACGCCACCAACTACTCCGGCGACTTCGCGCGCGCCCTCAAGCTCGCCAGCGACGCCCAGACCAAGGTGTTCCTCAAGGGCGCCGACCCGGCCGCCGTCCTCCAGGACGCCGCCAAGCAGCTCGCCCAGCAGACCGGGCGCACCCTCCGGTGACCGCCCTCGCCCCGACCGCCGCGCCGGCCAGGGCGGCGGCCCCGCCCGCCCGGAACCGGCGGGCCCTGCTGCGCCGCCGCGCCCTGCCCTACCTGCTGCTGGCCCCCGCCCTGATCACCTTCGGGGTGTTCAAGGCGTACCCGATCGTCGCCTCGCTGCTGCTGTCGCTCACCACCGGCTCCGGCGCCGCGACCCGCAACGCCGGACTGAGCAACTACCGCCGCCTGCTGGACGATCCGCTGTTCTGGACGGCCCTGGGCAACACCGCGAAGATCCTGGTCGTCCAGGTCCCGCTGATGCTGGCCCTCGCCCTGCTGTTGGCCGTCGGGATCAACTCCGCGCTGGTCCGCTGGCGGGCGGTCTGGCGGCTGGGCGTCTTCATGCCCACCGTCACCGGACTGGTGGCCACCGGCGTGATGTTCGCCTTCCTGCTCAACACCGAGCACGGTGCGGTCAACAGCCTGCTCGGGCAGCTCGGCCTGCCCGCCGTGGACTGGCTCGGGGATCCGTTCTGGGCCCGGATGGCCATCGTGCTGCTGCTCACCTGGCACTACACCGGCTACAACGCGGTGATCTACCTGGCCGGCCTGCAGGGCATCCCCCGGGAGCTGTACGAGGCCGCCATGGTGGACGGCGCCGGACCGCTGCGCCGGTTCTTCTCGATCACCCTGCCCGCCCTGCGGCCGGTGCTGCTGTTCACCGTGGTGCTCTCCACCATCGGCACCCTGCAACTCTTCGACGAGCCCTACGTCCTGACCCGCGGCGGGCCGGACAACGCCACCCTCACCGTCTCGATGTACCTGTACGACAACGGCTTCCGGTACTTCGACTTCGGCTACGCCTCCGCCATCGCCTACGCGCTCACCCTGATCGTCTCGGTGCTCGGCGCGATCCAGATGCGCCTGATGGGAGAACGCGAATGAGCAGCAGGACGAACCGGCTGCGCGGTTGGCCCCTCACCCTCGGCCTGGCCGCCGTCGCCGGGCTGTCGGTCGGCCCGTTCTACTGGCTGGCCGTCGCCGCCACGCAGAAGGACGCCGACATCTTCGCCTGGCCGCCCGCGCTGCTGCCCGGCGGCAGCCTCGGCGACAACCTGGAGCGCCTGGAGGCCAAGATCGGCCTCGGCCGGGTGCTCGTCAACTCCCTGGTGGTGGCGGGCGTGCAGACCGCCGGCGCGCTGGTCGTCGCGCTGCTGGCCGGCTACGCCTTCGCCAAGTTCCGCTTCCCGGGGCGGGGCATCCTGTTCGCCCTGCTGCTCTCCACCCTGGTGGTGCCGGAACAGGTGATGCTGGTACCGCTGTTCGAGATGATGATGTCCTTCGGCATCCTCGACAGCTACCAGGCCGTGATCCTGCCCGGCCTCTGCGTGCCCTTCGCCATCTTCCTGATGCGCCAGGCGCTCAGCGGCATGCCGGACGAACTCCTGGACGCCGCCCGGGTGGACGGCGCCGGGGAGATCCGGGTGCTGTTCGGGGTGGTCGTGCCGGTGATGCGCCCGGTCCTGGCCGCGCTGGCGATCTTCCTGTTCCTGGGCTCCTGGAACCAGTTCGTCTGGCCGCTGATCGCGCTGCGCAGCCCCGAGATGCACACCCTCCCGGTCGCGCTGGCCACCCTCCACGGCATGAAGGCCGACACCGACTACGGGGCGATCCTCGCCGGGACCGCCCTCTCCACCGTGCCGTTGATGGTCCTGTTCCTGGTCCTCCAACGGCAGTTCATCTCCGGCCTGCTGGCCGGCGCGACGAAAGGCTGATCATGGCAGAGCACACCGGGACCGGCGGCACCGAGGCCGCCGCGGACACCGCCCCGGAAGGGGCCGGCACCGTTACGGAAGGGGCCGGCACCGCCCCGGAGGAGGTCTGGGAGCCGCACGCCCCCGGCAGCGCCGCCCGGCTGCGCCCGCTGCGGGCCGGCGGACTGGAGCTGCAGGTCTCCGGCGCCGCGAGCGCCCGGACCGTGGACGAGGGCGTCCTGGAGGTCACCGTCGAGGACCCCGCCGAGGCGCGCATCGAGTGGCGCGTCCCCTGCGTGGACGCCACCTCCTTCTGGACCCCCGAACCGCGCGGCACCGGCTGGCTGCCCGCCGCCTGGAGCAGCCCGGCCCGGGTGAGCCTCGCCCGCGGTGCGGCCGTCGGCGCCCTGGTCGGCACCGGCGACGCGGCGATCTGCGCGTTCGCCGCCGACCGGGACGAGGCCCTGGCCGGCGCCGGAGTCGTCGAGGAGACCGGGGAGTTCCGCTTCTGGGTCCGCGCGACCGGCCGGCTGACCGTCCGGATCGACACCTCCGGCCGGCACTACGCCCGCTGCCTGGCCGCCGTCGCCGGCTGGTGGTGGTCCGGCCGCCGGGCGCACGTGCCCGACGCGGCCCGCCGCCCCGCCTACTCCACCTGGTACACCCTCCAGCAGAACGTCACCCCCGAGGTCGTGGAGCAGCAGGCCGCGCTCGGGAAGCCGCTCGGCCTCGACACGATCATCGTCGACGACGGCTGGATGACCCGCGACCGCACCCGCGGCTACGGCCACTGCGGGGACTGGGAGCCGCTCTCGCTGCCCGACACCGCCGCCCACGTGGCCCGGGTGCACGAACTCGGCGTCCGCTACCTGCTCTGGTACGCGCTGCCGTTCGTCGGCAAGGACAGCGCCGCCTGGCACACCGTCGGCCGCTTCGCCCTCGCCGACGTCGACCACCTCGGCGCCGTCGTCGTCGACCCCCGCTACCCGCAGGTGCGCGAGCACCTCACCGACGCGCTCGCCCGGGCCGTCGAGGAGTGGGGCATGGACGGGCTGAAGGTCGACTTCATCGACTGGTTCGGCGTCCAGGACCCGCCCGCGCCCGGCCCCGAGGCCGACTGCGCCACCGTCGACGAGGGCCTGCACAAGCTCCTCGGGGCCATCCGGCGCCGGATCACCGCCGTCCGCCCCGACGCGATGATCGAGCACCGCCAGCCGTACGTGAGCCCCGGCCTCTGGCCGTACGCCACGATGATCCGCGCCACCGACTGCCCGCTCAGCCCGCACGAGAACCGGCAGCGCACCATCGACACCCGGCTGGTCGCCGGACCGCTCGCCGTCCACTCCGACATGCTGATGTGGCACCCGGCCGAGAGCCCCGAGCAGGTCGCCTGCCACCTGATCAACGTGCTGTTCGCCGTCCCGCAGATCTCCGTCGACCTGGCGGCCCAGAACACCGGGCAGCGCGAGGCCCTCGCCTTCTGGCTCGGCGTCTTCCGCGAGCACCTCGGCACCCTGCAGCTCGGCGAACTCCGGCCCGCCCGCCCCGACCTGGGCTACCCGCTGGTCGCGGCGGCCGCCGCCGGCACCCTCGTGGTCGCCCGCTACGCGCCGCTGCCCGTCCGGATCGGCGACGACCCCTGGCACACCCTGCTGGTGGCCAACGCCGACGACGACCCCGAGGTCCGGCTGGTCGGCGGGCGGGGCACCGCCGAGGCCACCGTCCAGGACGCCCGCGGCCGGACGGTCGCCACGCAGACCGTCGACCTGGCGCTCGACGCCGCCGTGACCGTCCCGAGGGGAGGGCTGCTGACACTGCGCCGACCCGAGCCGCCGCTGCACGGGTAGAGTCACACGCCACCCCGCCCCCCCGACCCAGCCGCCGGAGCACCGATGACCCAGGGACCGCACCCGCGGCGCCGTGCCACCACGATCGCCGAGGTCGCCAGGTCGGCCGGGGTCTCCCGGCAGACCGTCTCCAACGCCCTCAACGCCCCGCACCGCGTCCACCCGGACACCCTGGCCCGGGTCACCGCCGCCGTCGAGCAGCTCGGGTACCGCCCGGACCAGTCGGCCCGCTCGCTGCGCACCGGCGAACGGCGGGTGCTCGCCTACCTCGCGCCGGTGGACGACCCGTTCGACCCGAACCCGCTGATGGCGGGCTTCCTGGAGGCCCTGGTGGACGCGGCGGGCGCGGAGGGGCACCGGGTGCTGCTGTTCCGCCCCGCACCGGGCGGGGCGCAGGCCAGGGCGGCGATCGACGAGCTGGTGGCGGCCCGGCAGGTCGACGGGCTGGTGCTGGCCGACGTGCTGGACGGGGACACCCGGGTCGCCCACGCGGCCCGGGTGGGCGTCCCGTTCGCCGCCTTCGGCCGCACCGCGCCCGACCAGCCGCCGTACTGGGTCGACATCGACAACGCCGCGGCGATGGCCGAGGTCGTCCGGCACCTGGCGGCGCGCGGCCACCGGCGGGTCGGCTACGCCGGATCCGCCGACGCCGAGCTGCCCTGGACCGCGGCCCGCCGCAGCGGCTTCCACGCCGAGGCGGCCCGCCTCGGCGTGGAGGTCCTGGCACCGCCGCCGGGTGCGACGGGGGTGGACGGGCTGCGCGCGCTGCTGCACCGGCCCGACCGCCCCACCGCCGTGGCCGCCGACAACGACCTCTCGGCCCTCGACGTGTACGAGGCGGTCCGGGCCGAGGGACTGGCCGTCGGCCCGGACGTCGCGGTGACCGGCTTCCACGACACCCCGCTCGGCCGGCACCTGCACCCGGACCTGACCTCGGTCCGGCTGCCGCTGCGGGCGATCGCCGCGGGCCTGGTCCAGCTGCTGCTGGCGCAGGTCCGCGGCGAACCGCTGCCGGCGGCCGGGCGGGAGCTCGCCGCGGAGCTGGTGGTGCGCGCCAGCTCGGGGTGACCCGGCCGGCCCGCAGGGCGGGCGCGGGCCTGGTCGGTGGCGCCGGGTCGGCGGCGCCCGGTCGGTGGCGCCCGGTCGGTGGCGCCGGTTCAGCGGCGCCGGGTCAGGCCCTGGTCGATCGCGGAGATCAGCTCACCGTTCGGGGTGTCCCCGTCGAGCGACCAGATCATCGCGCCGCCGAGGCCCTCGTTGCGGACGTACTGGGCCTTGGTGCGCAGCACGGTCGGGTCGTCGTAGGTCCACAGCGTGGTGCCGTCGAACAGCCAGGCGTGGCCGTTGTGCGCGCCCCGGTGGAGCGTGTAGCCGCCGGACTCGGCGAGCTTCTTCAGGTGCTTGTAGTCCTCGGTGCCCGCCACCCAGGTGGCCGGGGCGGGGGCGGTGGCGGGCTGCCCGAGGCCGTCGCCGCCCCCGGTGACGCCGGTCCATCCCTGGCCGTAGAACGGCATGCCGACGACCAGCTTGCGGGCCGGGGCACCCCGGTCCAGCCAGGCGTTGACGGTCTGGTCGACGCTGAAGTCCTTGCGCTTGGCGTAGAGCGCGGACTGCTGGGCGGTGGTCTTCTCGCCCGAGACGTGGAAGTCGTAGCCCTGCAGGTTCACGAAGTCGAAGTCGCGCATGATCCTGGAGACCTCGAAGCCCGCGTCGATCTTGGCGGGGGCGGTCGGTACGTACGCCGACAGCTCGTAGTGCGTGCGCTTGGGCAGCGACCGCCCGTACGCGTCCAGCTGGACCCGGAACTCGCGGACGAGCTTGGTGAAGTTCTGCTTGTCCTCCGGGCGGACGCCGTTGCCCTCGGCGCCCTCCGAACCCGGCCACTCCCAGTCGAGGTCGATGCCGTCGAAGACCCCGGCGGCCGCGCCCGCACCGCCGCGCGGACCGTCGACCGGCAGGTTGCCCTTGATGTAGACGTCGATGCAGGAGGCGACCAGGGCCTTGCGGCCGGCGTCGGTGCGGACGGCGTCCGAGAAGTGCGCCGAGCCGCTCCAACCGCCCAGCGAGATCATGGCCTTGAGCCCGGGGTGCTTGGCCTTGAGCTCGCGCAGCTGGTTGAAGTTGCCGGCCAGCTTCTGGCCGGCGGTGTCGGCGACGCCGTCCACCGAGTCGGCGGCGCCCACCGGGCGGCCGTAGTCCGCCCACGGGTCGGAGCCGGGCACGTTGCCCATCAGGCACCTGCCGTCCGCGCCGATGCTGCCGAAGGCGTAGTTGATGTGGCTGAGCTTGCCGGCGGTGCCGCTCGACTCCAGGTCCTTGACCTGGAAGTTGCGGCCGTAGATACCCCACTGGATGAAGTAGCCGATCCGCTTGTACGCGTGGGACCCGGAGCGGCCGGCCTCGGACGCCTCCTGGGCGGCGGCCGGCTCCGGGGCCGCCACGGCGGCCGGGGCCAGCGGAACGAGCAGGCCGAGCACGGCGGCGGCCGTGCCGACGGTCAGCTTGGTCAAGGATCTGTGACGCATCGTCGAGATCACCCCTTGTGCGGTGGGGGCCGCACGGTCGTGGGACTGGGACATGGAAGGTGGCGGCAGGGAGGCCACCGCCCCGCACGGCGCCGTCATGACTCGGACCCGGCACGGAAGGCCGGCCGCTGGGGACGGCGACGACTCAACCGGCACAGGTCTGGACCGGTCAATGAATTCGCGCGAAAGTTTTGCATGCTGCACCGGTCGGGGTGACGGATCGTCAGGAAGTTTTAGGGGAAGCCCTGATGGCGGAGCCGGCCGCGGCCCTCAGACCGCCGGGGCGTGCCGGCGCACCGCCAGGGCGGCCAGGGCGGTCACCGCGGCCAGGGTCGTCCAGAGGGTCCCGGGGCCGACCGCGAGCAGCCCGGTCAGGACGGCCGGTGCGGCGGCCCGCCCGATGCCGGTGGACAGCTCCCAGCGGGCCAGCGCCCGGCCGAGCCGCCGCGGCGGCGCCGCGGCCACCACCAGGGCCGTGCCCGCACCCGCGTAGAGCATCTCGCCGACGGTGTACGGCACGGCGACCGCCGCCAGCAGCACCGCCCCGGCACTGCCGCCCAGCGCCGACGCCGCACCGAACCCCAGGTACGCGGCGGCCAGGACGAGGCCCGAACCGGCCAGCACCGAACGGCGCGGACGCCCGGACAACCGCCGCACCAGGGTGACCTGGGCGGTGATCACCAGCAGCGTGTTGCCGACGAACACCGCCGAGGCCCAGGCCGGGGAGGCGTGCAGGTGGGTCACCAGCAACGCGGGCAGCGCCACCTCCAGGACGTCGAAGCAGAACGCGTACGGCAGGTTGGCGAGGTTCAGCGCCCGCAGCCGGCGGGCGGCGCCCGGGGCCTGCGCCGGGGACGGTGCAGGAGTCGGCGCCGGGGACGGGGCGTCGGGCGTGTCATCCCGCAGGACGGGTCCGCCGGCCGTGTCCCCGTGCGGTACGGCCCCGCAGGCCGGCCCGCCCGACGGCGTCCGCAGCGAGTGCACCAGCCCGGCGGCCAGCAGGCAGGCGAGCCCGGTCACCGCGGCCAGCCCGCGCAGCGCCCCCGGGCCCGCGGCGACCGCGCCGGTCGCGATCAGTGCCCCCGCCCCCAGACCCGCATTGCGCAGTGAACGCCCGGTCGCCAGCGCCGTGTCCCGGTCGCGGCCGTCGGTGAACGCGGCGACCAGCGCGGCGTGGGCCGTCGGCCAGCACTGGGTGCCGAGGCCCAGCAGCACCACGGCCGCCGTGAAGCCGGCCGGGCCGTCCGCGCCGATCAGCACCGCGACCCCGGCTGCCCGTACCAGCAGGGTGGCGACCACCGGTCCGGTCCGGGCGCCCCGGTCGATCCAGCGCCCGGTCAGCGGGACGGCGGCCAGCCCGGCCAGCAGGCCCAGCGACAGCGCCAGCCCGGTCCGCCCGGCACTCAGGCCGAGCACGAACACCCCGTACACCAGCAGGAACGGGCGCAGCAGTCCCGCCCCCAGCGCGTCCACGACCAGCGCCACCGCGTACCGGCCGCTGCCGCCGACCCGCAGTCCGCCGACCGGCAGCCCGCCGGGCCGCCGTCCGCTCCGCCCGCGCTGCCGGCCCGTCCGGTCGGCGACCGGCGCGGCATACGGCGGTACGGCAGGCGGCGGGGCGGCACGCGGCGGGGCGGGCTCCTTCTCCTCGATCAGATCCATGACCGCCACGCTGCGCCCGCCCCGGCCCGCGGGCACGTCGGTTGACGGTGATCGTCAACCGACGCGGGCGGCGCCCCGGGCCGCTGGCAGGATCGGCGGCATGAGCCTCACCGTCGACGTCACCGGACTGCCGCCCGAACGGCTGCTGTTCGCCCCCTCGCCGCTGGCCGAACTGCACGCGATGCTGCACGTGCTCGCCGAACCCGCCCACCACCCGCTGCTGCACGGCTGGGCGGCCGCGACCACCGCCGCCCTGCGGCCCGAACTCGCCGACCGGCTCCTGGAGGCCGACGTCCTCTGGCGCGCCGCCCGGGCCGACTTCCTCCTCCCGGCCCGCCCCGCCGCCACCCTGGCCGAGGAACTCGACGCCGTCGACCGGCTCGACGACGAGCGCTACGTCCAGGCCGCCCTGGTCACCACCTGCGGCGCGCCCCGGCGCGGACGGCGGGTGCCCTCCCCGCTGACGAACACCGCCGACCGGGAGCGCGCCCGCGAACTCGCCCTCGCCCGCGGCCCCCGCCAGGCCGCCTTCGCCGAACGGCTGCTGGCCGACCCGCCCGCCGTCCGCGGGCTGGTGCGGCGCCTGCTGGAGGAGTGCGAGCAGGCGTTCTTCGCGGACGCCTGGCGCCGGGTGCTGCCCGACCTGGCCGCCGACGCCCGCCGGAAGACCGACATGCTGGAGCGGTGCGGACCGGCGGAGGCCGTGGCGGACGTCTCCGCCGCGGTCACCCTGGACGGCGCCGACCCGGCCCGCCGACGGATCGTCATCGACAAGCTCGACGACATCGCCACCAGCGCGACCGCCGCCGGCGGCATGACCTTCATCCCGAGCGCCTTCGGCCGCCCGCACCTGGTCGTCGTGCACACCCACGGCTGGCAGCCGGTCGTCCAGTACCCCGTCGCCCACCCCGGGGCCGGTGAACCCGTCTCCCTTGCCCTGGTCCAGCAGCGCCTGGAAGCCCTCGCCCACCCCGTCCGGCTGCGCCTGGCCCGCTCGATCGCCCGCAGCGCGCGGACCACCGTCGAACTCGCCGACTTCTGGCAGCTGACCCCGCCCGAGGTCTCCCGCCACCTCGCCGTCCTGCGCCGGGCCGGCCTGCTCACCACCCGCCGCCGCGGCCGGTACGTGCTCTACCAGCTCGACCTGGGAGCGGGCGCCCGGCTCGGCACCGACCTCCTGGAGGCGGTGCTGCGGTAGCCCGAACCGTGACCGGCGGGGCGTTGCCGCGGGGAGCGGGGGCGGTGTTGGATCGGCGGTACCGGGGGTGCGGGGCAGCGGGCCCGGCGCGCCGCGACGGAACGGGGGAATCCATGGGGAGCGGGCGACTGCGCGGAGCGGTGGTGGCGGGGGCGGTGGCGTTCGGCCTCGCCGCCGCGGCCCTCGCCGGAGGCATCGGCACGGCGGGCTGGAACGGGGACTACGGCGACGCGTACTCGGCCGGTGCCGGGACCGACCACCTGGACCCGGGCCAGGCCTCCTTCGGTAAGTTCGGCGAGCAGGGGGCCCAGGTGGTGGAGGCCGGCCGGGGGCAGGACCTCCCGCACGGGGACCAGGGGCCGCAGGACCTCCGGTAGCCCCGGGCCCGCCGCCCCCGGGGCGGGCCGGTCGCCGGGTCACCGGGTGGCGGCGGCCCGCAGGGCGGCGGCGCGGTCGGTGCGCTCCCAGGTGAAGTCGGGCAGCTCGCGGCCGAAGTGGCCGTAGGCCGCGGTGCGGGTGTAGATCGGGCGCAGCAGGTCGAGGTCGCGGATGATCGCGGCCGGGCGGAGGTCGAAGACCTCGGTGACGGCCCGTTGGACGGCGGGCACCGGCACGGTCTCGGTGCCGAAGGTCTCCACCAGCAGGCCGACCGGTGCCGCCCTGCCGATGGCGTACGCGACCTGCAGTTCGCAGCGGGTGGCGAGGCCGGCGGCGACGACGTTCTTCGCCACCCAGCGCATCGCGTACGCGGCGGAGCGGTCGACCTTGGAGGGGTCCTTGCCGGAGAAGGCGCCGCCGCCGTGGCGGGCCATGCCGCCGTAGGTGTCGATGATGATCTTGCGGCCGGTGAGCCCGGCGTCGCCCATCGGTCCGCCGATCTCGAAGCGCCCGGTCGGGTTGACCAGCAGCCGGTGGCCGTCGGGGTCGAGGGCGATGCCGTCCTCGGCGAGCCGGCGGAGCACCGGCTCGACGACGAACTCCCGTACGTCGGGCGCGAGGTGGCCGTCCAGGCTGACGTCGGCGGCGTGCTGTGTGGAGATCACGACGGTGTCCAGCCGGACGGGACGGGCGCCCTGGTACTCGATGGTGACCTGGGTCTTGCCGTCCGGGCGCAGGTAGGGGATCGAGCCGTCGCGCCGGGCCTGGGCGAGCCGGCGGGCGAGCCGGTGCGCGAGGTCGATCGGCAGCGGCATCAGTTCCGGGGTGTCGTCGCAGGCGTAGCCGAACATCAGGCCCTGGTCGCCCGCGCCCTGCTCGTCGAGCGGGTCGCCGGCGCCGGAGTGGCGCTTCTCGTAGGCGGAGTCGACGCCGCGGGCGATGTCCGGCGACTGGGCGCCGAGGGAGACGGAGACGCCGCAGGAGGCGCCGTCGAATCCCTTGGCGGAGGAGTCGTAGCCGATCCCGAGGATCGTGCCGCGGACCAGGGCGGCGATGTCGGCGTACCCGGTGGTGGTGACCTCGCCGGCGACGTGGACCTGGCCGGTGGTGATGAGCGTCTCGACGGCGACCCGGGAGGCGGGGTCGGCCGCCAGCAGGGCGTCGAGGACGGCGTCGCTGATCTGGTCGGCCATCTTGTCGGGGTGGCCTTCGGTGACGGATTCGGAGGTGAACAGGTGGCGGGTCACGGGGAGTTCCCTTCGGTGCGGGGGCCGGCGTCCGGTGCCCCGGGGCGGGACCGCAGGGCGCGGGTGGTGAGCCGGTCGGCGGCGCCGGTCCAGCCGGCGGGGTCGAGGAGGGCGGCGAGCCGCCGTTCGTCGAGGTGCGCGGTGACGGCCGGATCGGCGGCCAGGACGCGGAGCAGGCTGCTGCCGCGGCGGTCGGCCGTCCGGGCGGCCTCGGTGAGCAGGCGCCCGGCGCGGGCCCTGCCGAGGTGCGGGGCGAGGGCGGCGGTGAGGCGTTCGGCCATCAGCCGGCCGCGGGTGAGGTCCAGGTTGGCGCGCATCCGTTCGGGGTGGACGGTGAGGCCGGCGGCGAGTTCGGCCGCGGTGGCGGCGGCGCCGCCGGTGAGCCGCAGGCATTCGCGCAGGGGCAGCCATTCGGCGTGCCAGGCGCCGGCCGGCCGTTCGTCCTCGGCCACCAGGGCCGCGGTCAGCACACCGGCCAGCGCGGGTACCTGGAGGGCGGCGCTGCGGATCAGGGTGGCGAGCACCGGGTTGCGCTTGTGCGGCATCGCGGAGGAGGCGCCCCGGCCCGGTCCGCCGGGTTCGGCGAGTTCGGCGATCTCGGTCCGGGCCAGGGTGGTGACGTCGGCGGCGAACTTGCCGAGGGCTCCGGCGGTGAAGGCCAGGGCGGCGCCCAGGTCGGCGACGGGGGTGCGCAGCGTGTGCCAGGGCAGCAGCGGCCGGGCCAGGCCGGTCTCGTCGGCGTACGCGTCGACCAGCCGTTCGCCGTACCCGCCGGGGTCGCCGTGTCCATCGGGGTCGCCCTGCCTGCCTGGCCCGCCGGGGGTGCCGGGCCCGTCGCCCGCGTACTCCAGGTAGCCCGCCAGGGTGCCCGCCGCGCCGCCCAGCGACACCGGCAGCGCGGACTGTACGGCGGCGAGCCGCTGTTCGGCGTCGAGGACGAGCGAGCGCCAGCCGGCCGCCTTCAGCCCGAAGGTGGTGGGCACCGCGTGCAGGGCGAGGGTGCGCCCGGCCAGGACGGTGCCGCGGTGGGCGTCGGCGAGCCGGGCCAGGGCCGCGGCGGTGGCGCCGAGGTCGGTGCGGACCAGGGCGAGGGCCCGCCGGGCGACCAGCATGGCACCGGTGTCCAGGACGTCCTGGCTGGTGGAGCCGCGGTGCACGTACTCGGCGGCGGCCGGGTCGGCGGCGGCGACCGCCGCGGTGAGCGCCCGGACCAGCCCGACGACCGGGTTGGCGGTCTCCCGGGCGGCGAGGGCCAGGGCGCGCAGGTCGAAGTGCTCGGCCCGTGCGGTCCGGGTGATCGCCGCCGCGGCGGCGGGCGGGACGGTGCCGAGGGCGGCCTGCGCCCGGGCGAGGGCCGCCTCGGCGTCGAGCATGGCCTGCAGCCAGGCGGTGTCGTCCACCGCCGCCTCGATCGGCAGGCCGGCCCGGACGGGTGAGAGCAGTCCGCTGTCGGTGCCGGTCATGCCGCCCGCCTCCCCGCGGTGGGGCGGTCCACCCGTTCGGCGGACCGCGGTGCGCCGACGGTGCCCGCGCCCGTGGTGCCGGCGCCGGGCGGCGGGGGCAGCGCGAGTACGGCCCGGGCGATGGCGTCGGCGTCGCCCAGGGTCACGGAGTTGACGCCGGGGCGGATGCCGGCCGCGGTCACCCAGTGCACGGCCTCGGTGGGGACGCCGTACGCGAAGCGCCGGGGGTGCGCGTGCCCGCGGGCGTCGACGAGCCGGTAGGGCCGCTGGGTGACGGCCAGTCCGCCGGTCTCGTAGGTGGCGCCGCTGCTGTCGCCGATCCGGTACGGCACGGCCTGGCCGTCGGCCAGCAGCCGGCGGAGCAGGGCGTCGCCGGTGCGGCGCAGGTCGGGTTCGGGCAGCCGGGCCTCGATGAGGGCGGTGGCCCGGACGGGCTCCGCGTCGACGGCGGGCGAGTGCGCGGTGAAGGCGGGGGAGGGGCCTTCGGTGTCGAGTTCGATCCGCAGGTCGGGGCCGAGCAGTTCGACGACCCCGGCCTCGACGAGGGCGCGCAGTTCGTCGATCCGGGAGACCGGCGGGCCGATGGAGAGGAAGGCGTTCAGCGGGGTGTACCAGCGCTGGAGGTCGTCGCGGTACGAGGTGCCCTCCAGCACGCCGTGGTCGACGGCGAGCCGGATCTCGTTGCGCAGGTCCCGCAGGACGTCCAGGGCGGCCTTGAGCGGTCCGCTGACGTTGCCGGCCCGGGCCGCGCGGGCGTCCCGGGCGAGGTGGCCGAGGATCCAGGTGCGGTACTCCTCGCGCCCGGCGAAGCGCAGGCCCCGGTGCGGCCGGGATATCGAGTCCCAGTCCCACCGCTCGGCGTCGGCGATCCGGTGCTCGTCGAGGAGGCGGCGCCGGGCCGGGTGGTCGGCCGCGGCGAGGTAGCGGGCGGTGAACGCGGCGCTGCCGGGGTGCCCGCGGGCGGCCAGCAGGGTGCCGTAGTACACGCTCTCCACCTCGCGGGCGATCAGCGGCCACAGTTCGGTGGCGAAGCCGACCGGGTCGCCGCGGCCGGCCCGTTCCCGCAGCCGGGCGGCGAGTTCCTCGGTGAGCAGTCGGGGCTCGTAGCGGCCGTGCGGGCCCTTCTCGTTCTCGCCGCGGGCGTGGTACGGGACCCCGCGGCGGGAGCCGGCGAGCAGCAGCGGCTCCCGACCGGAGGGCAGGTACCGGAGCCGCCCGTCCTCCTGCCGGACGAACCGGCCGCCGCGCCCCTGGGTGAGCAGGGCGAGGTGGTCGAAGAAGTTCAGCCCGAGGCCGCGCACCAGCACCGGCCGGCCGGGCGGCAGGACGGACAGGTCGACGTCGGCGGGGTTGGCGGGCGGCAGGTGGAGCAGCCCGTGGGCGGCGGCCTCGCGGGCGAGCCGGCGTTCGGGCGGGGTGAGCGCGGCCGGGACGTGGCCGAGGGCGAGCACGACGGCGGCCAGGCCGGTGAGCCGGGTGCCGTCGGCGAGGGCGAGGTCCTGGCCGGCGCCGGGCCGCGGGTCGGCGTCGTGCAGGGCGACCGCGCGGGTGCGGTGCTCGACGATCCGGCAGTGCGCGGGGGCGCCGGCCGCGACCCGGCGGTAGACGTCCTGGAGGTAGCGGCCGTAGAAGGCCCGGGTGGGGTAGCCGTCGGGGTGCAGGGCGCGGGCCTCGGCCAGCACCGCGTCGCCGTACTCCTGCCGGCCGCCGGCCGGCACGGTGGTGGCGGCCCATTCGTGGAGGCTGGGGCCGGTCTCGACCGGGCCGTCGATGGTGACGCTGGGGTCGGTGAACAGGGTGACCTGGGAGGCGACGGTGTTCATCAACAGCAGTCGGGACTGCGAGGTGCGCCAGACCCGGCCGGGGCCCGGCGGATAGGGGTCGACCAGGTGCACGGTGAGGGTGCCGGGGCCCGCGTGGCCCCGCTCGTTGGCGAGCAGCCGCTCCAGGACGCAGAGGCCGCGGGGGCCGGCGCCGACGACGGCGACCTGCCGGTCCCCGGCGGCGGCGTGCGGTCCGGCCGGGTGCGGGCCGGTGGCGTGCGGGCTGTGGTGCGGGTCGCTGGTGTGCGGGGCGGTGCCGTGGGAGGTGGCGCTGTGCGGGGCGGTGCCGTGCGGGGCGGTGCTCGGCGAGGCGGCGCCGTGCGGGCCGGACGGGCGCGGGCCGGACGGCTGGGGGGCGGAGGGGTGCGGGGCCATGGTGGGCGGCCTCCCGTTCAGGGGTGGCGGAGCAGGACCTTGCCGAGGCTGTCGCGGCGCTCCAGGTGCGCATGGGCGGCAGCGGCGTCGGTGAAGTCGTACTCGCGGTCGATGCGGGCGCGCAGGGTGCCGTCGAGCAGTCCCCCGAAGACGGCGTCGGCGCGGGCGGTGAACTCCCGCCGGGTGAGCACGTGGTGGGTGAGCGTGGGCCAGGTGAGGCGCAGCGAGCCCTTCCGGGCGAGCAGGAACGGGTCGATGGGCTCGGCCGGGCCGCTGGACTGCCCGTACAGGACGAGGGTGCCGCGCGGGCGCAGGGCGTCGAGGCTGTCGTGGAAGGTGGCCCGGCCGACCGAGTCGTAGACGGCGTGGGCGCCCTCGCCGCCGGTGACCCGGCGGACGGCGTCGGTGAACCGCTCGCGGTCGTAGCGCACGACGGTGTCCACGCCGAGTCCGGCGGCCAGTTCGGCCTTGCGCTCGCTGGAGACCGTGCCGACGACGTGGGCGCCGGCCTGCTTGGCCAGTTGGACCAGCAGCTGTCCGACGCCGCCCGCGGCGGCGTGCACCACGACGACCTCGCCCGCGGCGACGGGGTGGGCGTCGTGCGCCAGGTAGTGGGCGGTGAGGCCCTGCAGCATGGCGGCCGCGGCGGTGCGGGAGTCCAACGCGGCCGGTACGGCGACCGCCAGGCGTTCCGGGACGGTGACGAACTCGGCGTAGGCGCCGGGGAATTCGCCGTACGCGACGCGTTCGCCGACGGCCAGGGCGGTGACCCCGGGGCCGACCGCGTCGACCGTTCCGACGGCGTCCAGGCCCGGGGTGAACGGCAGGGGCAGGGTCATGGAGCCGGTCCGGTGGTAGACGTCGACGTAGTTGACGCCGATCACCTCGGTGCGGATGCGGACCTCGGCGGGGCCGGGCTCGGGCAGCGGTACGTCCTCGACCCGGAGCTGTTCGGGTCCGCCGTGGGCGTGGACGCGGATCGCCTTCATGAGGTGCTCCCTCGGCTGTGCTGGTAGGTGGGTGCGGGTCCGGTGGGGGGTTCCGGGGGCTGCAAGGGTTCTTCGGGCGCGGGCACGGGCGCGGGCGGGGTGCGGGCGGGCCGGTTGGCGAGCAGTCCGCCGCCGATCATCAGGGCGCCGCCGAGGAGTTGCAGCGGGGTGGGCACCAGGGCGAGCGCCGCCAGGCTGATCAGGACGGTGAAGGCGGGCTCCAGTTGCAGCACGCTGGCCGTCTCCCAGGCCCGCAGCCGGGCCAGGGCCAGGTGCAGGGTGACGTACGCCAGGCAGAAGTTGGTGACGGCGAGCAGCAGTTGGAGGCCGATGGTGCCCGGTCCCGGGTGCCAGCGCAGTGATCCGGGGGAGAGCAGCAGGACGGGCAGCAGGGCCACGGCGGCGGGCAGCAGCCGCCACAGGGCGAGCTCCAGGGCCGGCATCCGGTCCATCAGCCGCTTGGCGGGCAGGTAGGCGAGTCCGGCGAGGACGGCTCCGGCGAGTACCAGGAGGTCGCCGCGGCCGACGGAGGTGAGCCCGGCGCCCGGTTCGCGCATCACGACGAGCAGCCCGCCGAGGAGGGTGACGGCGATGCCCGCGGTCTGGCGGCGCCCGAGCCGGTCGCCGAGGACCAGTACCGCGGCCAGCACGGCGGTGGGGCCCTGCAGTTGGATCAGGAACCCGCCGTTGACCGGGCTGGTCTCGCTGAGTCCGGCGACGACGAGGGCGAGCGAGGCGCCGGTGCCGACGACCGAGACGAGTGCGAGCCGGATCCAGTCGCGGCCGGAGAGACCGCGCGGCACCAGCCGCCGGCGGCGCACTGCCAGGTATCCGCCCAGCAGTGCGGCGCCGATCGCGAGGTTGAGCTCCGTGGTGAGCAGCGGATCGATCTCGACGGTCACCCGGTTGGCCAGGACGGCACCGGCTCCGAAGAACGCGGCGGTGAGCAGTGCGAAGAGATAGCCCTGCGTACGCACGGTGGTGGCCTTTCCGTGGGAGGGGCGGTCGGGGTCAGGCGGCGCGCAGCCGGACGGCGTGCCCGCGTTCGACGCCGTACCGGGCGGCGAAGTTGGCCTGGTTGAGGGCGAGTCCGAACTGGTCGCGGCTGGCGATGTAGGCGAGCGGCTCGCCCTCGCCGGTCTCGCCGAAGGTGCGGCGCAGCGGGGTGGTCAGCCGGGTGGCACCGATGTCGATCTCCAGGTCGGTGTCGAATCCGATGCCGTGGCGTTCCAGGAATTCGCGGGTGATGCTGGTCCAGATGTTTCCGTAGTTCTTGTCGAGGATGGCCACTTCGCCGACGATCCAGCCGTCGTGGAGTTCGGGTTCGGCGGTGTTCAGCAGGACGACGTCCTCGACCGGGACGGTGTCGCCGACGTCCTCGAAGGGCACGCCCGCGGCCACGTGCGCGGCGGCGGAGATGACGATGTCGCGCCCGTAGAAGGTCGGGTCGATGACGGGCCGGCGCACCGTGTCGGAGCTGATCCGGCGGACCTCGGCCACGCCGGCCTCCAGGACGATCCGGCTGAGCAGGCCGTTGTTCGGGGCGAAGTAGGTGTGGCCCTGCGGGGTGCGGACGCCGATCGCGTTGTCCTGGACGCCGGTGTGCGGGAAGGTGACGCACCCGAAGACGGCGTGGGAGGGGAAGTAGCGGAAGGAGTCCCGGATGTAGAGGCTCGCCTCGTAGATGTCGAAGGGGGTGACGTCGTGCGTCACGTCGACGATGGTGGCGTGCGGGGCGATGCTGAGCACCATGCCCTTGCAGATGCCCACGGCGTCGTCGACGAGCCCGAAGTCGGTGAGCAGGCCGACGATCGGCACGGGGGCGGTCGGCGGGCGGGTGGGGCGGGCGGAGGAGGACATGCTGAACCCTTTCGGGGAGAGCGAATTCACGGAGAAATCCGATGATGTTTCCGCAGCTCGGGATTCTTCGGCCCTGTCGCGGAAGAGATTATGGCCGCGCGGCGGCGAATGCGGCGCACTGCCGCGGAAACGGTGCTGCGTGTACGGGTGAACTGCGCGCAGCGGGGTGCCCCCGCTCGGGCGGCGGACGGGCTGTGCGCCCTTTCCGGTGCGGTCGGTGCGGCTCATGTATCGACTGTCGGACGGCGGATGTCCCGGGGGCACGGGGCCGGCGTCCCGTTCCTGCCCCGCCCGCGGCGGCCGCCCGCCCGGGACGGGAGGCCGGGCCCCCCGGGACCGGGCGCGGCGGGCGCGCACCGTCCGGCAGCGCGAACAGCCCGGCGCACACCCTGCGACGAGGGGGTGCGCCGGGCTGTCCACCGCCGGCCAGAGCCTGCGGCGCGCGCGGGGGAGGGGGCGGTCAGACGCCGGCCGGGGAGCCCTTCGCCCGCCGGGCGCCGGAACCGTCCCCGCGCAGGGCGAGGCGGGCGTAGGCGCGGACGTCGGCGTCGGTGTCGGCGAGCCGGTCGCGCAGGGCGGCGGCGACCGCGTCCCCGGCGGCGGCCGGGGCGAGCGCGCGGACGGCGGCCTTGCGGACGTCGGCGTCCCGGTCGCCGAGCTGGGCGAGCAGCGGCGGCAGGGTGCCGGCCGCGGCGAGCGCCCCGGCCGCGGCCTTGCGGACCTGCCAGGCGCCGTCCGGGACGGCGGCCAGCGCGGCCAGCGCGGGCGGGCAGCCGATCCCGGCCGCGCCGGTGAAGGCGGCGGCGCGCACCAGCGGATCGGGGTCGGCGGCCAGGGCGAGCAGGGCGGCGGCCGCGCCGGGGTCGCCGATCGTGCCGAGCCCCTCGCCGACGGCCACCCGGACCTCGCGGGAGGCGTCCCGGGCGGCCCGGGCCAGGGCGGCGGCCCCGGCCACCGCGACCAGGCCGTGCACCGCCTGCAGCCGCACCGGGACGGCGGGGTCGGCCAGCCCGGTGGCGTACAGCTGCACCGAGCCGGTGCGCAGCGCGCGGGACAGCTCCAGCACCCCGGCCCGGACCACCGGGTCGGGGGAGGCCGCGGCCGGGACGAGCGCCGCGCCCACCCGGGCGTCCAGCACCTCGACGAGCTCGCGCAGCCCGGCGACGGCCGCCGCCCGGACCCGTTCGTCGGCGTCGGCCAGTGCCCCGGCCAGCGCGGCGCCCGTCCCCGGCGGGGCGCTCTCGGTCAGCACCGCGATCGCGGTGCGCCGGACCTCGGCCGCGGGGTCGGCCAGGTACGGCGCGAGCCGGTCGAGGCCGGGCTGCCGCTCGGCCAGCCGCAGCAGGTCGAGCAGCCGGGGCGGGGCCGGGGCGTCGCCCGGGTCGTCCGTGCCGCCCCCGTCGCCCGTGCCGCCCGTCGTGCCCGTCGGGGCCGGTGCCGCCGGGGCGGCCCCGGTCCGTCCGACCGGCAGCGGGTGTACCTCGCCGAGCACCGTCACCGGCAGCTCGGGCGGCTCCAGCCCCTCCACCGGCACCAGGTACGGCGCGACCGGCCGGGTCAGGAACTCCATCCGCCCGGCGGCGTTCCGGCGCAGGTTGAGGTGGCTGAACCAGCGCCCGTCGTCCTTCCCCGGGTGGTCGACCCGCTCGTGGTAGAGCCCCCAGCGGCTCTCGGTGCGGGCGAGCGAGGAGCGGGCGGCCATCTCGGCGCAGTCCCGGATGAAGTCCACCTCCACCGCCCGCATCAGCTCGTGCGGGGTCCGCGCCCCCATCGCCGCGATCTCGCCGCGCATCCGCTCGAAGTGCTCCAGCGCCACCGACAGCCGGGAGCCGGTCTTCGGCGGGGCCACGTAGTCGTTCACGAAGCGCCGCAGCTTGTACTCGACCTGCTGCTGCGGGGGCCCGTCCGGGTTGCGCAGCGGCCGGTAGACCAGCTCGTGGGCGGCGGCGACCTGGTCGGCGGGCAGGGCGGCCCGGACCTCCGGCAGGTGCCCGGCGGCGTGGGTGCCGGCCAGGTCGCCGAAGACGAACGCGCCGATCATGTAGTTGTGCGGGACGCAGGCCAGGTCGCCCGCCGCGTACAGGCCGGGCACGGTGGTCGCCGCGTTCTCGTCCACCCGGACGCCGGAGGCGGAGTGCCCGCCGCACAGGCCGATCTCGGAGATGTGCATCTCGATGTCGTGGGTGCGGTAGTCGTGGCCGCGCCCGGCGTGGAAGGTGCCCCGGCTCGGCCGCTCGGTGGTGTGCAGGATCGACTCCAGCGCCCGCACGGTCTCCTCCGGCAGGTGCGTGGTCCGCAGGTACACCGGGCCCCGGTCGGAGGCCAGTTCGGCCGCGAACTCGGACATCATCCGCCCCGACCAGTAGTCGGAGTCGACGAACCGCTCGCCGTGCCGGTTCACCTGGTACCCGCCGAACGGGTTGGCCACGTACGCGCAGGCAGGACCGTTGTAGTCCTTGATCAGCGGGTTGATCTGGAAGCACTCGAGCCCGCTCAGCTCCGCGCCCGCGTGGTAGGCCATCGCGTAGCCGTCCCCGGCGTTGGTCGGGTTCTCGTACGTTCCGTACAGGTAGCCGCTCGCGGGCAGGCCGAGCCGCCCGCACGGGCCGGTGGCGAGGACGACGGCGCCCGCCGAGACGGTGACGAACTCCCCGCTGCGGGTGTCGAACCCGGCCGCCCCGACCGCCCGGCCGCCGGCGGTCAGCACCCGCACCGGCATCACCCGGTTCTCGATGGTGATCCGCTCGCGCAGCCGGCGCTCCCGCAGCACCCGGTAGAGCACCTTCTTGACGTCCTTGCCCTCCGGCATCGGCAGGACGTAGCTGCCCGAGCGGTGCACCTGGCGGACCAGGTACTCGCCCTGCTCGTCCTTCTCGAACTTCACGCCGTAGCGCTCCAGCCGCTGCACCATCGCGAAGCCGCGGGTGGCGGTCTGCCGCACCGTGCGCTGGTCGACGATGCCGTCGTTGGCGCGGGTGATCTCGGCGACGTAGTCGTCGGGATCGGCGCGGCCCGGCACCACGGCGTTGTTGACGCCGTCCATGCCCATCGCCAGCGCACCGGAGTGCCGGACGTGCGCCTTCTCCAGCAGCAGCACGCGCGCCCCGGCCTCCGCCGCGCTGATCGCGGCCATGCAGCCGGCGGTACCGCCGCCGATCACCAGCACGTCGCAGCTCGCCCGCCGGGCCTCGGCGGGATCGGGGATCCTCATGGGGTGCCCTCCTCGGGCGGTTCGTCGTCGGTGTCGGAGAGCCGGGCCAGCACCCGGCGGCGCAGCGCGAGCACGGCCGGCTCGCTGCGGGCGGCCGGGTCGCGGGCGTACGGCACCGGGTGAACCGCCGCCAGCGTCCCGCCGCCCAGCACCGCCACCCGGTCGCCGAGCAGCAGCGCCTCGTCGACGTCGTGGGTGACGAAGACGACCGTGCAGCGCTCCTGCTCCCAGACGGTCAGCAGGAGTTGCTGCATCGCCGCGCGGGTCCGCGCGTCCAGCGCGCCGAACGGCTCGTCCATCAGCACCGCGCGCGGCGCGCCCACCAGTGCCCGGGCCAGCTGCACCCGCTGGCGCTGCCCGCCGGACAGCTCGCGCGGCAGCCGCCGCTCCAGCCCGGCCAGGCCCACCCGGCCGATCCACTCGGCGACCGGGGCCCGCCGCGCCGCGCGCGGCACCCGCCGGACCGCCAGCGGGAGTTCCACGTTCCGGTGGACGCTGCGCCAGGGCAGCAGGCCGTCCTCCTGGAAGACCAGGGCGCGTTCGGCGCCCGGTCCGCGCACCGGTCGGCCGTCCGCCAGCAGCTCCCCGCCGGCCGCCGGCAGCAGCCCGGCCAGGGCCCGCAGCAGGGTGGACTTGCCGCCGCCCGACGCGCCGACCACGGTCAGCACCTCGCCCGGCGCGATGTCGAGGTCCACCCCGTCCAGCACCGCCTGCCCGGGGTGCCCGAGGCTCAGCCCCCGGGCCGTCAGCCGCAGGCTCATACCGCCGCCCCCTCTCGTTCCCGGGCGGCCCGCACCGGCCGCGGCGCCGCCACCCGCTGCGGCACCCGGCCGCCGCGGTCGGTCGGCAGCCAGGAGGTCAGCCGGCGGCCGAGCCACTCGACCGCCCCCGAGGTCGCCCGGCCGAGCAGCCCGATGGTGGCCATCCCGACGAACACCCCCGGGTAGTCGAGCACCGTGTACGCCGACCAGGTCCGGTACCCGACGCCGAACTGGCCGGAGACCATCTCCGCCGAGATCACGCAGATCCAGGCCACTCCGATGCCCACCGAGAGGCCGCCGACCACGCCCGGCAGCGCACCGGGCAGCACCACGCTCCACAGCACCCGGCCGCGCCCGCCGCCCATCGTCCGCACGGCCTCCTCCCAGAGCGGCGGCACCGCCCGGACGGCGTGCCGGGTGGAGACCAGCACCGGGAAGAACGCGGCGGTGAAGGTGATGAACACGATCCCCTGCTCGTTCTCCGGGAAGAGCATGATCGCCACCGGCACCAGCGCGATCGCCGGGACGGGCCGGATCAGCTCCAGCACCGGGCCGACCAGGTCGGCCGCCCACCGGGAGCGCGCCGTCCACACCCCCACGGCCACCCCGAGCACCGCCGCCAGCAGGAAGCCGGTGCCGATCCGCCGCAGGCTGTCCACCAGGTCCTGCCAGTACGGCCCGGTGCCGAGCTGCCGGACGAACGCCTCCCCGACCTGCACCGCCGTCGGCAGGTGGTCGAACCGCACCCAGAACCGCACCCGCTGCGCCGTCAGCAGCTGCCACAGCCCGACGAAGGCCAGCAGCGCCGCCGCCTGCCGCACCCGCCGCCACGGCCGGGCCCCCGACCGCGCGGTCACGCGGCGGCCAGCGCTTCCCGGTACGAAAGACCCCGGGCGCCCGGGTGGGCCGCCAGGTACGCCTTCGCGCCGTCCTCGGTGGTGAACGGCAGCAGCCGCTCGCCGTCCTGCACCCAGTGGTCCTTGTCGGCGAACCAGCGGGTGCCGGTGGCCGCGTCCGGCACGTACGCCGCGCGGACCTTCCGGTCGCCGGCCTTCAGCGCGCGCAGCAGGCAGACCGGGTCGGCGGCCGGCCGGGTGGTCTCCTCGCCCTCGTACCAGATCTCGCCGGCCAGCGCCGGGTCCTCGGCGGGCCGGTTGCAGACCGGGTCGGTGCCGCCGATCCGGGCCGGGGGGACCGCGGGCAGTTCCGCCTGCTGCTGGTACGAGCCGTCGATGAAGCGCTCGACGTCCAGCGCCTTCAGCACGCCCACCGACTTCAGGAACGGCACGTCCTCGCGCAGCGCGTCCAGCAGCTTCGGCTCCAGCGCGGTGGCGAAGGTGGCGATGCCGTTCGGGCCGTTGTATAGGTGCACCACCTCCGGCGGGAGCCCGGTCGCCTCGGCGACCTTCCGGCTGGCGTCCAGCGGGTGCTCGTTGAGGTGGCGGGTGGCGTCGGCCTGCGCCCGCAGGAAGGCCCGGACCACCTCGGGGCGCTCGGTGCCGTACTGCTGCCGGATCACCACGCCGTGCAGCGTCGGCCGGCCGAGCGCGGCGCCGTCGTACAGCAGCCGCCCGTCGCCGGCGAAGACCACGGCGCCGGGCCAGGCCACGAACTGGGCGAGCGCGTCCACGCTGCCGGCCTTCAGCGCCGAGGCGCCGACGGCGGGCTGCTGGTTCTGCTTGCGGATCGCGCTCTCCGGCACGCCCGCTCTGGCGAGCGCCTGGACCAGGGTGCCGTCGGCCGCCGAGCCGACCGAGGTGGACACCGTGCGGCCCTTCAGGTCGGCGAGCGTGTGCGCGGGCGAATCGTTCGGCACCACCACCGAGTTGAGCGCGCCGAGCAGGTTGTAGCCGGTCACCGAGACCAGCCGGGTGCCGGGCCCGCCGGCCTCCTGGGCGCGGGAGCCGTTGATCAGCAGCGGGTAGTCGCCCATCGAGCCGATGTCGATCTTCCCGGCGAGCATCTGGGCGGTGATCGGCGCACCGGAGTCGTAGTCCTGCCAGGTGACCCGGTACGTCCTCCCGTCCCGGCGGCCCTGTTCGGCGAGCCGCTGCTCGAAGTACCCCTGGCTGCGCAGCAGGGTGCCGGCGGTGACGGTGTTGATGGTCTTCGACTGGTAGCCGACGACCACCTCGACGGTACCGTCACCGGCCCCGGCCGCGGACGAGCAGGCGGTCGCTGCGGCGAGCACGGCGGCGGCCAGCATGGGTCTGAGCGGGCGTGCGGAGTAGGGCATCTGACGGCTCCTCAGCGCAGTAGGTAGGGCATGTTGACGGTGACCGCTCCGGTGGGGCAGCGGGCGGCGCACGGGCCGCAGTACCAGCACTCGTCGACGTGCATGTAGGCCTTGTTGCTGTCCGGGTCGATGGCCAGCGAGTCGAGCGGACACATCTCCACGCAGAGCGTGCAGCCGTCGATGCACAGCGAGGCGTCGATGGTCACGGGGACGTCGGAACGGTGGTCGGCGAGCGCCATCGGGGCTCCCTCAGGGGATGTCGCGCAGCAGCCGGCCCTGCATGGTGATCCGGTCGCCGCGGAAGCGGACGTACTCCAGGTCGACGGGTCGGCCGTCGGCCAGCGAGGTGAGCCGCTCCAGCATCAGCAGGGCGGCCCCGCGCGGGACTTCGAGAACGGTCGCGGAGTGCGGGTCGGCGTTGACCGCCTCCAGGGTGATGTCGGCCCGGCCGAGCGGCTGGCCGGTGAACTCCTCGATCAGCCGGAAGATGTCCTGGCCGACCAGGTCCTCCGGGGCGAGGGCGGCGCCGATGTCCGGCGCCAGGTAGGTGAGGTCGAGCGAGAGCGGCAGCCCGTTCAGCCGGCGCAGCCGCTCCACGTACACCACGTCGCCGCCCTCGGGCAGGCCGAAGCGGCGGGCGACCGGGCCCGGGGCGCGGACCGGGCCGAAGGCGCGGACCTCGTTGGTCACCTCGCCGTGCTCGTGCAGCGTCTCGGCGAGGCCCTGCAGCCGGTTCAGCCCGTGCGGCACCTTCTCCGCGACGACCAGCGTTCCCGAACCGGGCACCCGGCGGACCAGGCCCTCACCGCGCAGCAGCGCCAGGGCCTCCCGAACGGTGTTCCGGGAGACGCCGAACTCCTCCGCCAGCCGGTCCTCGTGGGGCAGCGGCCCGCTCCCGAACGCCTCGCTCAGCACCTGCCGGCGCAGCACGTCGGCGACCTGCCGGGCGCGGTCGGCGCGCAGCCGCCGGGCACCGGCCTGGTTCGGGTTCTCGCTGGTCATCGGCACTGCTCCGGGCGTCGGCGGCGGGTTCGGCCAGAACCATAGGGCCGAACCGGCGGGTATTTCGTTGCCGCCGCATTACGCCACCTGACGACTCGTCCCCACCCCCTGCCACCTGCGGGAACGACGCCGGCCCCGGGCGAACTGCCACCGCGCCCGCCGCTCAGTCGGCCGGGTTGGTGCGCTTCACGTTGCCCTTGGTGTCGGTCAGCAGGTAGCCGCTGTTGTGGTACTCGTTGGAGAGGTAGACGCGGATGCTCGGCAGGCCGTCGAGCATCCAGGCGTCGACGATCACGTAGCGGCTGGTCGGGTTCTGGACCTTCAGCGACTGGTCGGCCTTGGCCAGGATGCCCGGCAGCACGTTCCAGTCGTACTGGGCCAGGTCGACGGTCTTGTCCTTGCCCATCGAACTGCCCGTCCGCTTGCTCACCTTGCCGTCGCGGTAGTCGTACCAGTCGTAGTTCTTGCCGTCCGTGGTCGGCACCTGGGCGCTGGCGTAGCCGGGGTAGACGGTGAGCTGCTTGACCGTGGTGCCGCCCGACTTCTCGGTGATCGCGGCGACCACCGTGCGCATGCCGTCGGGGGTGAGCAGGTCGGTGGCGGCCGGGGTGCTCTTGGTGCCGGGCTGAGCGGTGGACTGGCCGCCGGGCGACCCGGTGGCCTTCCCGGTGGCCTTCCCGGTGGACGGCGCGGTGGCCGCCGCGTCCCCGCCCGACCCGGCCTGCCCGGTCGGCGCGGTGCCCTTGGCCTGGTTGCCGGGGCCCGCGTTCTTCGGCAGCAGGGCCCAGACGAGGACGCCCGCCAGCACCACGGAGCCCGCGGCCAGCAGCACGGTGAGCGCGGCCCGCCGGGGCCGGGGCGGTTCGGGCTGCGCCGACGGCCACGGCTCGGCGGCGCCGTCCGGCCCGGCGCCGCCGTGCGTCGGCCCGTGGAAGGCGCCGTGGGTGGGGCTGCCGGGGGCGGCGCCCCCGTGGGTGTCCGCGCCCGGGTGGTGGCCGTGGCCCGCGGGCGGGTACGCGGTGGCGGGCCGGCCGCCCGGCGGCGGGTACGGGCCGGGGCCGGTGGCCGCGTACGGATCCGCCGCGTACGGGTCGCCCGGTGCGTACGGACCGGCCGGTGCGTACGGCCCGGCGGCCGGGTGTCCGCCGGGCGCGGGGTGGCCGCCGGAGGGGTACCCGCCGTACGCCGGGTGCGGGGTGTCGAGGAAGGTCGGCGTGGCGGTCGGGACCGGGCCGAGCGGTACGGTCGCGCCGCCCTGCTCGGCGGCGGCCAGCGCCCGGTCCAGCTGCTCGGCGTCGGGCCGCACCGCGGGGTCGCGGGCCAGCAGGGCGGCCAGCACCGGCCCCAGCGGCCCGGAGCGGGACGGCGGCGGCAGGGGCTCGTCCAGCACGGCCGCCAGGGTGGCGAGGGTGGTGGCCCGGCGCAGCGGGTGGTGCCCCTCGACGGCCACGTACAGCATCATGCCGAGCGACCACAGATCGGAGGACGGATTGCCCTCCTCGCCCCGGATCCGCTCCGGTGCGATGTACTCCGGCGAGCCGATCAGCGCGCCGGTGGCGGTCAGCGCGGTCGAGCCCTGCATCGCGGCGATACCGAAGTCGGTGAGGACGGGGGTGCCGTCGGTGCGCAGCAGGACGTTGCCGGGCTTGACGTCGCGGTGCTGGATGCCGGCGGCGTGCGCGGCGCGCAGGGCGGAGAGCACCCCCCGCCCGATCCGGGCGGCCTCGGGCACGGTCAGCGGGCCGCGGGCGATCCGGTCGGCGAGGCTGCCGCCGGAGACCAGCTCCATCACCAGCCACGGGTGCGGGTGCCCGGGGGTGTCGACGATGTGGTGGATGACCGCGACGTTCGGGTGCTGGAGGCGGGCGAGCGCGCGGGCCTCGCGCAGCACGCGTTCGCGCAGCTCGTCGGCCCCGGCCGGGTCGGCGGCGGCCATCGCCGGGTCCGGCGGCCGGACCTCCTTCAGGGCGACCTCGCGGTGCAGCGCGTTGTCGCGGGCGCGCCAGACCAGGCCCATGCCGCCGCCCCCGAGGCGTTCGAGCAGTTCGAAGCGGTCGTCGATGAGCCGTGCGTCCGGCCCCCCAGTAGTCATGGCCGACATCGTAGGGGGCGGCGCCGACCGCCGGGCCGGAGCCCGTCGGCCGGCCACGGCCGCCCGCCCGCCCGCGACCCCCCGGACCGGGTCGGTCGAGGGCGCGCACGGGCCGGGCACGCGCCCCCAGGTGGAAACCGGACCGGATGTGGGCAGCGTCGCCCGTACGACCGCATCACCGATCCCCGGGGGGCCACCACCATGCGTACGATCCGCCGCACCGCCGGTCTCGCGGCCTGCGCCGCCCTCGTCCTGACGCTCGCCGCCTGCTCGGGCGGCTCGAAGCCGGCCGCCCGCGCGTCCTCGGCGAAGGCCGCCGGGTCGGGCACCGGCTCGCCCGCGGCCTCCACCGGGGCACCGTCGCCCGCCGCGGCTCCGACGGCGGCGGGCGGGTCCACCGGGTCCGCCGGGTCCGCCGGACCGTCCGGGAGCGGGAAGCCGACCGCGACCGCCGCCGGCAGGCCCTCGCGCACCCCCGGCCAGGAGGACCCGGCGGGCCTGGACGACTGCTCCACCGGCGACCTCACCTTCCGGATCGCCCCCGGGCAGACGCCCGACCGCCTGGTCGTCACGGCCACCAGGAAGCCCGGCCCGGCCTGCGTGCTGGTGCCGTTCCCGAGCCTGTCCTCGGACGGTCTGGACGGCGAGATCGCGCAGAAGCAGCCGCCGAGCCCGATGCCGCGCCTGGTCCTCGACCCGGGCGAGGAGGCGCACAGCGTCTTCCGTCACCGGGCGGCCGCGCCGGGTGCGCCGACGTACCCCTTCGGCACCCTGCACCTGACCTTCCTGCACGGCGCGCAGGGCCCGTCCGACCCGGCGGTCGAACTGAGGGCGCCGGCCGGTTCGGTCACCGACAAGAGCGCGTACGTCACGGTGTGGGCGTCCAAGGCGTCCGTCGTGCAGTACTGAGCGAGGCCGCCCGGCCGGCCCCGCCGCGAGCGGTTCCGGCCCGGCGGACCGGGGGGCGGTCTCG
>NZ_JBSGXP010000074.1:0-39520 GCF_053610105.1 Kitasatospora sp. NPDC054939
ACCCGGGGTCGGCCCGCGCTCGCCGAGCGTGCCGCTCGCGGGCCCGACGGGTGATGCTCGTGCGGGTCGGCGGGCGGGGGGCCGGGGGGCGGGAGGGGGCGGCTGATACTGCGGGGATGAGACCCTCCCGTTCGTCGCCGCTGCTGCGCCTGGCCGCAGTCACCGCACTCGTCGCCCTGCTCGTCCCGGTCGCGCCTGCCAGTGCGGCGGCGCCGGGGAACGGGGGGCACGGTCACGGCCGGCCGTGTGTCGCCTCCCGGCTGCCGGACCGGGGGCCCGCTGCCGAGATCCGGCGGATCGCCGAGCAGGCGAAGGCCGAGATGGACCTCAAGTCGGTGATCGTGCGGGTCACCCGGGGCGGCCGCGAGGTCGTCACGACGGCGCTCGGCGAGTCGATGACCGGGGTTCCGGCCGAGCCCGCGATGCACTTCCGCAACGGCAACGTGGCCATCAGCTATATGGGAACGGCGCTGCTGCGGCTGGTCGACCAGGGGCGGGTGGGCCTCGACGAGCCGGTCTCCCGCTGGCTGCCCGACCTGCGGTACGGCGACCGGATCACCCTGCGCATGCTCGGCTCCTCGACCTCCGGGCTGATCGACTACGTCACCGCCCCCGGCTTCGGCGAGCAGGTCTACGCCGACCCGTTCCGCCAGTGGACGCCCGAGGAGCTGCTGGCCGTCTCCACCACGGCGGACCTCCTGTACGAGCCCGGTACCAACTGGAACTACTCGCACGCCAACTTCGTGATCCTCGGCGCGGCGCTGGAGAAGATCACCGGGAAGCGGCTCGACGCGGTGCTGCAGCAGCTGGTGCTCGGCCCGCTCGGGTTGCGCGAGACGCGCAACGGCTTCACGCCGGACATCCCGACGCCGGTGCTGCACGCGTTCACCTCGGACCGCGGGACGTACGAGGAGTCGAGCTTCTGGAACCCGTCCTGGACGACGGCTCCGGGCGCCGTGCAGACCACGAACATCTGCGACCTGGAGAGTTCGGCCGCGGGGGTGGGTTCGGGGCGCCTGCTGTCGCCGTCCGGGTACCGGGAGCTGCTGAACCCGGGGACGGTGGGTCTGGGGCATCCGACCGCGACGTGTCCGGCGACGGTGTGCCTGGCGAACACGGAGGAGACCCATTACGGGATGGGCGTGGTGGTGCTGGGTGACTGGGTGTCGCAGCACCCGCTGTTCTTCGGCTACACCGCGTCGCAGGGGTACCTGCCGTCCGAACGGCTCGCCATCGCGGTGACCACCACGCAGGGGCCCGACACGCCGTCCGGCCACACCGCGCACACGATCACCCAGCGGATCGCGGCGGCGCTCGCGCCGGACCACCCGATTCCCGACTTCGGCTGAGCCGAAGCAGGCCCGGCACCCGGTCGGTCGTGCGTGCGCACTGCACGCACGGGTGCCGTGCCGACCGGGCGCCTCCGGTCGGCCCGGCACCCGACACGCCGGGGTGTCAGAGGTCGAACTGGTTGAAGGTTGCGCCGACCGACCGCGAGTTGACGGCGTCCCCCGAATGGCGCAGCGCGCCGAAGGCTCCCTTGGAGCGGGTCCGTTCGTCCGCTACGGTAACGGCCACTGGATCGAAGCTCCGGCGTGCGGGCCGGAGGGCGGTCGCGTCGGGCGGTGCTGCCCGCGCAGCCCCACCCTCTCTCCGGACAGCCCCGCACGCCCGGGTACCCTCGCGGCACAACGCTGTGTCCGCGCGCTCTGAACCCCCGAGGTGCGCGCAGTGAGACTCACCCCCCATGAGCAGGAGCGGCTGCTCATCCATGTCGCCGCCGATGTGGCGCGGTCCCGGCAGGCCCGCGGGCTGCGGCTCAACCATCCCGAGGCGGTCGCGTTGATCACCTCGCACGTGCTGGAGGGTGCCCGGGACGGGCGTACGGTGGCCGAGTTGATGGCGTCCGGGCGTACCGTCCTGGGCCGGGCTGACGTGATGGACGGCGTACCCGAGATGATTCCGGACGTCCAGGTCGAGGCCACGTTCCCGGACGGCACCAAGCTGGTCACCGTGCACGGGCCGATCCTGTGAGCGCCCCTGCGGTGACGACGGCGATAGATTCCGTGACACCGGGTCAGATTCTGTGCGGGGAAGGCACGATCGGCCTCAACCAGGGCCTGGAGGCAATGCCGCTGACCGTACTGAACACGGCCGACCGGCCGGTGCAGGTCGGTTCGCACTACCACTTCGCCGAGGCGAACCCGGGCCTGGAGTTCGACCGCGCGGCGGCCCGCGGGCGCCGGCTGAACATCCCGGCCGGTACCGCCGTCCGCTTCGAACCGGGCATCCCGGTGGCCGTCGAACTGGTGCCGCTGGGCGGGCTGCGGGTGGTCGCCGGGCTGCGCGGGGAGACCGGGGGGCCGCTCGATGGCTGATCCGGGCACGGACGGAGACGGGCCGCACGGGCACCGGTCGAACGAGCACCGGTCGAACGGAGGCGCGCACAACGGAGGCAGGCCGAACGGGCACGGGTCCAAGGGAGGCGCGCCGAACGAGCACGGGCAGGTCGGGCGCAGGCCCAACGGGCACAGCCTGAAGGGGAACCCGCCGAACGGACACCCGTCGAACGGACACCCGCCGGACGGGTACGCACTGCGGTTGTCGCGCGAGCGCTACGCCGACCTGTACGGGCCCACCACCGGCGACCGGATCCGGCTCGGCGACACCGATCTGCTGATCGAGGTGGAGGAGGACCGCTGCCGGGGCGGTGACGAGGCGGTGTTCGGCGGCGGCAAGGTGATCCGCGAGTCGATGGGCCAGGCCCGGACCAGCCGGGCGGAGGGTGCGCCGGACACGGTGATCACCGGCGCCGTGGTGCTGGACCACTGGGGTGTGGTGAAGGCCGACGTCGGCATCCGGGACGGGCGGATCACCGCGCTCGGGAAGGCCGGGAACCCGGACACCATGGACGGCGTCCACCCCGCGCTGGTGATCGGCCCCGAGACGGAGGTGATCTCCGGGAACGGACGGATCCTCACGGCGGGTGCGATCGACGCCCATGTGCACTTCATCTGCCCGCAGTTGGCGGACGAGGCGCTCGCCTCGGGGATCACCACCCTGATCGGCGGCGGTACCGGACCGGCGGAGGGGAGCAAGGCGACCACGATCACGCCGGGCGGCTGGCACCTGGCCCGGATGTTCGCCGCAATGGACGACCTGCCGGTCAACGTCGGGCTGCTCGGCAAGGGCAACACGGTCAACACCGAGGCGATGCACGACCAGTTGCGGGCGGGCGCGGTCGGATTCAAGATCCACGAGGACTGGGGCGCCACGCCCGCGGCGATCGACGCCTGCCTGCGGGTCTGCGACCGGAGCGGCGCCCAACTCGCCATTCACACCGACACCTTGAACGAGGCCGGATTCGTCGCCGACACCCTCGCGGCAATCGCCGGACGCGGCATCCACGCCTACCACACCGAGGGCGCCGGCGGCGGCCACGCACCCGACATCATCACCGTGGTCTCCGAGCCCAACGTGCTGCCCAGCTCCACCAACCCGACCCGGCCGCACACCGTCAACACCGTCGACGAGCACCTCGACATGCTGATGGTCTGCCACCACCTCAGCCCGCACGTACCGGAGGACCTCGCCTTCGCCGAGTCCCGGATCCGGCCCTCCACCATCGCCGCCGAGGACATCCTGCACGACCTCGGCGCGATCTCCGTGATCAGCTCCGACTCCCAGGCCATGGGCCGGATCGGCGAGGTGATCCTGCGCACCTGGCAGACCGCGCACGTGATGAAGCGCCGCCGCGGCCCACTGCCCGGCGACGGCCGCGCCGACAACCACCGGGCGCGGCGCTACATCGCCAAGTACACCGTCAACCCGGCCGTCGCCCAGGGCCTGGACGGCGAGATCGGCTCGGTGGAACCGGGCCGGCTCGCCGACCTGGTGCTCTGGCACCCCGCCTTCTTCGGGGTCAAACCCGACCTGGTGATCAAGGGCGGCCAGATCGCCCACGCCCAGATGGGCGACGCCAACGCCTCCATCCCCACGCCCCAACCCGTCCTGCCCCGGCCCATGTTCGGCGCGTACGGACGGGCCCCGGCCGCCAACTCGGTCAACTTCACCACCCAGACCGCCCTCGACGCCCACCTGCCCGAACGGCTCGCCCTCGGCAAAGCGTTCACCGCCATCCGCAACACCCGCGGCGTCACCAAGGACCACATGGTCAACAACACCGCGCGCCCGGACGTCCGGGTCGACCCCGACCGTTTCACCGTCACCGTCGACGGCGAACCGATCACCCCCGAACCCGTCACCGAACTACCGCTCGCCCAGCGGTACTTCCTCTTCTGATGAGCTCGAATCCCGATGAGCTCGGATGAGCACCACTGACGAGCCTCCGCCGATGGGACACCACTGATGGGCACGGCCGCACTGCTGCTGCTCGCCGACGGGCGCTTCCCCGCCGGCGGGCACGCCCACTCCGGCGGCGCCGAGGCAGCCGTACGCTCCGGCCGGGTGCACGACACCGCCGGCCTCACCGCCTTCCTCACCGGACGGCTGCACACCACCGGACTCACCACCGCCGCCCTCGCCGCCGCCGCGGCAGCCGGCCTCGACACCGCCCTGCTCGACGAGGCCGCCGACGCCCGCACGCCGTCCCCCGCCCTGCGCGCCGCCTCCCGGCGCCTCGGCCGCCAACTCCTGCGCGCCGCCCGGGCCGCCTGGCCCGACCCCGCACTCGACCGGCTCGCCGCCGCCCACCCGCGCGGCGCCCACCAACCGGTCGCCCTGGGCACCGCCGCCCGGGCCGCCCGCCTCACCCCCGGCCAGGCCGCCGCCGTCGCCGTCCAGGAGAGCGTCAACGGACCGGCCACCGCCTGCGTCCGCCTGCTCGGACTCGACCCGTACCAGGTCACCGCCGCCCTGGCCCGGCTCGCCCCGCAGCTCGACGCCGTCACCGCCGACGCCGAGGCCGCCGCCCTCGCCGCCCTCGCCCACGGGGACGCCGACCTGCTCCCCGCCCACTCCGCGCCGCTGCTCGACCTCACCGCCGAACAGCACGCCGCCTGGAAGGTCCGCCTCTTTGCATCGTGACCACGCCGACCACGGCGACCCCGCCCACACCCCCGTCCGCTACGCCTACCCGGACCCCGACCGCGCAGGCCGCCGCCGCGCCCTGCGGATCGGCCTCGGCGGCCCCGTCGGCTCCGGCAAGACCGCCACCGTCGCCGCACTCTGCCGCGAACTGCGCGACGAACTCTCCCTCGCCGTCGTCACCAACGACATCTACACCACCGAGGACGCCGAGTTCCTGCTGCGCAACGCCGTCCTGCCGCCCGAGCGGATCACCGCCGTCGAAACCGGCTGCTGCCCGCACACCGCCATCCGCGACGACATCTCCGCCAACCTGGAGGCCGTCGAGGAACTGGAGGACGCCCTCGGCCCGCTCGACCTCGTCCTGGTCGAATCCGGCGGCGACAACCTCACCGCCACCTTCAGCCGCGGCCTCGTCGACCACCAGATCTTCGTCATCGACGTCTCCGGCGGCGACAAGATCCCGCGCAAGGGCGGGCCCGGCGTCGCCACCTCCGACCTCCTGGTGGTCAACAAGACCGACCTCGCCCCACTGGTCGGCGCCGACCTCGCGGTGATGGCCCGCGACGCCCGCACCCAGCGTGGCGAACTGCCCACCCTCTTCTGCTCGCTGACCACCCCGGACGGCGTCGCCCCGGTGGCCGCCTGGGTACGGGAGCGGCTCGGCCGGTGGCGGGCCGGCGAGGCTGCATGACCCCCACCGGGGAATCCGCGCCGCCGGTCTCCGAGTCAGCGGTCTCGGCGTCACCGGTCTCGCCGTCACCGGCCTCCGAGCCACCGGCCTCCGAGTCGGCGGTCTCTGCGCCGCCGGTCACTGCGCCGCCGGCCCACCACACCCGGATCACCGCCGCACCCGACGGACGCGGCGGCACCGCCCTGCCCGTCCTCGCCGGAGCCGGACCCCTCGCCCCGCGCCGGACCCGCGCCGAACACCCCGGCACCGCGCGGGTCCTGCTCGTCGGCACCATGGCCGGACCGCTCGGCGGCGACCGGATCGCGATCACCGTCCGGGTCGAACCCGGCGCGGCCCTGGCCGTCGGCAGCGCCGCCGCCACCGTCAGCCTCCCCGGGCCCGGGACAGCCCCCGGGCCAGCCCGCCTCGACATCCACCTCACGGTCGGCGACGGCGCCCGCCTCGACTGGCACCCCGAACCGGTGATCGCCGCTTCCGACAGCCACCTCGTCCTGCACACCCGCATCACCCTGGCCGCCGGGGCCCTGTTGCGCCACCGCGAGGAACAGGTCCTCGGCCGCCACCACGACTGGGCCCGCGGCGCCGCCCCCGGCCGGCTCACCTCCCGCCTCACCGTCCGCCAGGCCGGCCGGCTGCTGCTCGACCAGCAGACCGACCTCGGGCCCGGCGCCCCCGCCTGGGACGGCCCCGCCGTCCTCGGCGGCCACCGCAGCACCGGCCAACTCCTCACCGTCGGCCACCCGCCGGCCCCCTCCGGGCACCCCGTACCGGAGGCCGCGGAGGCCGCGCTGCTCACCCTTCCCGGGCCCGACGCCACCCTGCTCACCGCGCTCGCCCCCGACGCCCTCACCCTGCGCCAGGCACTCGGGCCGGGGTGGTGACCCGGGGTAACCGCCTGGAGGGACTCGGCTACCACTCCTCGGCGGGCCGCTCGCGGGCGCGCAGGGCGGTGCGGTAGCTCGCGAGGGAAGCGCCGATGCCCGACAGGCGGTCCCGCAGGTGGTGCGGCGCGCGGGCGGTCAGGAGGGTGCGCAGCTCCAGCTCGGGCGAGAGGTGGTCGGAGAACTCGTCCGGTGTGTTGGAGCGGATCAGCGGCTGGTTGTCGAACACCCACGGATGGGCGTCGGCTGCGGTGTACCGGTAGGTCCAGCGGCACGGCCCGTGGCGCAGCGCGGTCTCCCCGATGTACCGGATCGCGCCCTGGAGGAAGTCGTCGGCGAGCGGGTCGGCGTCCAGGACCTCGGGCCCGTCGTGGCGGGCCAGGAGGAGTTCGGCGAGCGCCGTCAGGGAGTCCGGGGTGCGGTCGTACGGGAAGTCGGCGGGCAGGTGGGCGGCCCGCCAGTCGCGCAGGGCGGTGTCCATGGCGGCGAGCCAGGCGTCCAGGCGGCGCCGGGACTCCTCGCTCGCCCGCAGGCGGTCGTCCTGGAGGTACCACTCGGCGGTCTCCGGCGGCGCGGTGGGCAGGCCGTCGCGGACGTCGGAGCCGAGGTCGACCGGCAGCGGAAGGCCGAACTCGCGCAGGCCGTCCGCCTGTTCGGCGGTGAGGAGCAGCCAGTGCGCGTCGTAGGAGTCCTCGTCCAGCTGGTGGAAGCGGCGCGGGTCGCCGTTGCCGGGGACGAGATCGGCGACGGCCTCGAAGAGGACGTTCCAGTCGACGTAGCGGGTGGTCTCCGAGAGGTGGTCCGGCCGATACCAGAGCGCACGGCCGTTGCGGCGGACGTACAGGTACTCCCCGCCGTCCTCGTCCCGCCGCAGGGTCACCCGGTCCACCACGACGGCCCCTCCGGAGCAGGCCGCGGCCCCGGTCAGCACCTCCTCGTACGCCTCCGCCAGCCCGCCCGACGCCTTCTCCTGGGTCTGGAAGCCGAGACCGCAGTCACCGACGAGGAAGGTCAGCTCCTCCGGGTCGTCGGCCTCCTCGTCGAGGTCCATCCCGATGTCGGCGGCCTCGGCCAGGCCGGTGGCGACCTGGTCGTCCGTGGCGATCCCCAGGCGGACCAGGGTCTCGGCGAACCCCCGCAGGCTGCGTCGTGTCGCGTTACTCATGGGCGCATTCGAACAGATCACCGACGGCCCGGCCCCCGACTTCACCCGGTCGTCACGCCTCGGCCCTCGCACCGCCGCAATCGGGCGTGGGGGGCGGGGGTGGTGGCGGGAAATCCTGTTCGGCCCTGCTGCCCCCGGCCGATACTGTGCGGGGACGATCCGAGGGGGTGGGCCGATGCGGCCGCTGTTGCTGGTGGACGTCGACGGTCCGCTGAATCCGTACGCCGCGAAGCCGCACCGGCGGCCGGAGGGCTACGGCACGCACCGGCTGACGACCCCGCAGTGGAAGACGGCGGAACGGCGGTGGCCCGACGAATGGGGGCTGCCGAACAAGCCGGTCAAGCCGCTGCGGGTCTGGCTCAACCCGGACCACGGGCCGGCGCTGGCCGGGCTGCCGTTCGACCTCGTCTGGGCGGCGACCTGGGAGCAGGAGGCCAACGACTTCCTCGCACCACTGCTGGGGCTGCCCCCGCTGCCGGTGATCGCCTGGTCCGAACCGCGCCCCGAGCCGGAGGACGGCGTGTTCTGGAAGACGCCCGAGATCGTGGCCTGGACCCAGGGCCGCCCGTTCGCGTGGGTCGACGACCAGGTCACCGACGCAGACCGGGCGTGGGTCCGCGAGCACCACGACGGCCCGGCCCTCCTCCACCGGGTGGACCCCGCACTCGGGCTGGCCGCTCCCGACTTCGCCACCCTGACGGCCTGGGCCGCCGGCCTGCGCTGACCACGGCACCGTGCGTGCCGAGCTCCGGTGGTGCGGTAAGGAGCCGTCAGCCGCGAGCGGTGAAGGTGATTGCCTGGAGCCCCGCGCAGCACGATGTTCACGTCCGCAAGCACGCCGAACGGCCGCCCCATCAGGAGGCAGGCCCACTCGGCGGCCTGGACCCGGGCGAAGAACAGCTCGGTCGGTACGGCTCTACCAACGCAGCACAATGGCACCCCCCGCGTCACAGGGACCTCAGACGCGGTCGACGGGGGCGTGGTCGTCATCGGGGCGGCGAGCCGCGGGCAGGTGGAGACAGCGACTGACGACCTCACGGCCGTCGACCTCGTCCGAGACGAAGCCGTTGATGTCGCACCGGCTGCACGCCGCGATCCGATCCCGACGGCGGGGACCCTCGACCGCCTCCAGAACCCGACGGGCCGCGCCGAGGGCCGCCGGCACGGACATCCTCGAGGAGGGCGAGCGTCTCGCCGTGGCGCAGCACCGGGCCGGTGAGCGCGGCGGGTACGGCGGCTTCGAAGCCGGCCCAGTCGATGACCACCGCGTGGTCGTCGGTGCGCCGGATGAGCGGGTGCAGGTCGATGTGCCCGACGCGGCGGCCGTGTTCGACGAGCCACAGGTCGGCGCTCTCGCCGTCGAAGTGCAGGCCGGTCTCCTCCGGGTCGTGGTCGACCAGGAGGTCCTGCAGCAGGGCGCGGATGTGCTCGCGACGGGAGTAGACGAACAGCACGCTGTAGTCGGCCTGCCCGTGGTAGGCCTTCTCCAGGACGTAGGCGCTGCGGGCGACCGGTGTTCCGTTGCTCATGTCGGCCCCCCTGTCAGACGGGTCCGACAGCCGGCCCGGGGACTGCCCCGGGCCGGTCGCGCGGGTGCGGTGTCACGCCCAGAGCGTCACGCCCAGGGCCAACGCCCCGTCCAGCCCGCCTCCAGCAGGTCGATCATCCCGAAGGCGGCGTCGGAGAGGCCGCCGAAGGTGTGCCGCCGGGGGCCGGTCGGGGCGTGGCCGTAGGCGTAGCCGCAGAGGTTCCAGGTGTAGACGGGGACCTCGTCGGGGACGGGCGCGAAGGGGTCGGCCGCCTCCGAGCGGCGGGGCTGCTCGTCGGTGATGATGACGACGCGGTCGTGCGAGTCGTAGTGGCGGGCGACGGCGGCGGCGGCCCGGTCGGGGAGTCCGGCGCGGTCGAAGTTGCGCAGGTTGCGGACCAGGGCCATCGCGCCCATGGAGGGGACCACCGACTCCCACACGGCGGCGTCCATCGGGCCCTGCAGCCAGCCGGCCACCGCTTCCCAGGTCATGCCCGCGGCGGTCAGCCGCTCGGCGCCGCCGGGCCCGGTGACCAGGTCGTGGCGGTCCTCCACCGGTACGGCGAGCAGGGCGTGGTGGGCTGCGAACAGGTGTTCGCCCACGGGTGGTTCAGCGCGGTCGGGGTGGTGGCGGCGGTCGAGTGCGTACCGGAACAGCGCGCCCTGCCACGGGCGTTCGGCGGCGGGGGTCGGGTGGGTGAGTTCGAGGACGTCACCGAAGCGGAAGGCGTGCGAGGGGGTGTCGTACTTGAGGAGGGCGCGGCCGGTGTAGAGGCGTCGGACGGCGTCGGCGACGCCGCGGCGGACGGGTTGCGGGAGGCGTCGTCCGTAGCGGCCGGTCCAGTAGGCGAGGAGTTCGCCGGGTTCGTCGGGCCGTTGGAGAACCGCGTCGACGGCCTGCCGGGAGAATCCGGGTGCCTTGGCCTCGGCCCGTGCCCGGGCGAACTCGGCGGCTCCCACCACGGCGGCGGTGCGGATCCGGGCCTCGGAGCGCAGCCAGCGGAGCAGGCCGAGGGTCCACTGCGGGTTCTCGATCGCGAACCGGCGGACCAGGTCGACGAACCGCTGGTCGCGGGCGGAGGCGCTCTCGTAGAAGGTGTTCCGGCCGGCCATGTGGGAGACGGCGAGCAGGAACAGCTCGGACTTCGGGTCCCGCTGGTAGCCGGCCCCGCCTCGGTGGTTGGCGGTCGCGGCGGCCGCGATCGCCGAGGGGCCGTGGGCCAGCCGGGAGACGGGGGTCCACATGCCGTGCACGGAGAGCGGGGAGGTCGCCCCGCCGGCGGTGAGTCCCGGTAGCTCGGCCCGAATCTCTGCCCGGGCGTCGGCCTTGGTCCGCTGGCGGTTGAACCGGGTCATGCAGGAGTCCCCCTGTGGGTGGGCGGAGCGCGGCAGCCGACGGCACCCGCGGGCGGGGCTCCGGTCACGGGCCGGAAGCGGAGGCGGCGGGGTGCGGCGCGGAGGTAGCGGGGTGCGGTACGACGGCAGGACGGTGGGCGGCCTCCCGGGGTCAGAAGTGGGCGCCGGTGTTGTCGTCGCAGGAAGTAACCGGGGCCCGGCGCATCGGGAGGCGCCGAACGGCACCGTAGCCGACCGGGGTCAGCCGCGTCATGCGAATATTCCGGGGCGTCTTCGGGGGCTCGGTTCGAGGCGGGCTCAGGCGACGTCGTCGGCACGGCTTCGGTCCGGGGTGCACCCTTGTTGCTTGATCAGCTCGGCGGCGAAGGAGGCGCAGGACGTGAGGCGATCGGCGAGCGCGATGACGAGGTCGCGGAGTTCGTCGGGGCGCTCGATGACGAACGGCCGGTCGAGTGCGGCGAGTACCGGGGGCAACCAGTCGAGCCGCTCCGCCCGCAGCTCGACGCGCAGCCAGCGCTCGGTCGCGCGGTCCTCGCCGGCCGCGGACTCGTGCTCCTCCAGGCTCGCGACGCTAGCCGGAAGGTGGGCACGGATCTGCTCGACGGTCCCGTGGATCCGCACGGTCACCTCATGCCGGTACTCGGCCGTGGCGAACCCTGACAACACGCGCTGTTCCGGACCGGGACCCCCTGGCGCTTCGAATGAGCCGGGCAGGGTCCGCGCGTCTGCGATGCGATCGAGCCGGAAGGTTCGGTCCTCGCCGATCCGGGCGTCCCTGCCCGTGACGTACCAGCGGCCCGCATGGGCGACGATCCCGTACGCGTGCAGCGTGCGCTCGCTGCGCCGTCCGTCACGGTCGGTGTAGCGGATCGAGACCGGTCGGCGGTGGCGCACCGCATCGGCGATCGTGAGCAGGACCCCAGCGTCCGGGGTGTCGAACTCGCCGGGCTGATCCGTGAAGGCGAGAGCTTCCAGGAGTGTGTCGACCCGATGGGCGATGTGCTTGGGCAGCACCCGCCGGATCTTCGCCGACGCCGTCTCGCTCGCCGTGCGCTCCGTCGTCGTCAACCCTGCTCGGCGGCCCGCGACCAGGCCGAGCACCACGGCCAGCGCCTCGTCGTCGCTGAGCATGAGCGGAGGCAGACGGCCCCCGGGAGCCAGCCGGTACCCGCCGTAGCGGCCGCGCACCGATTCCACGGGCACGTCGAGGTCGATCAGTTGGTCCACATATCGGCGCACGGTGCGCCCTTCGACGCCGAGCCGGTCGGCGAGTTCGGCCACCGTCCGGGTGCCGCCCGACTGCAGCAGCTCCAGGAGTATCAGCACGCGGCGGGTCGGTCGAGTCATGTCGGCAGCCTAACGCGAATAGAGGACCGATTCTGTCCACTATTTCCCCTAGCCTGCGACGAGCACGCCTCCAGCACAGCCAAGGAGATTCCCATGGACTTCGTCTCGATCCGCATCATCACCAGCGACGTCGCACGCCTCGTCGACTTCTACGAGCGAGCCACAGGGGCGCGGGCGACGTGGGCCACCGAGGACTTCGCCGAACTCCGGACCGCGGGCGCCACCCTCGCGATCGCCGGCACCCGCACCGTCCCGCTGTTCGCCCCGGGCTCCGCCCGCCCGGCGGACAACCACAGCGTGATCACCGAGTTCCTCGTCGACGACGTGGACCGCGTTCACCAGAACCTGACCGGCTTCGTCACCGACTTCGTCAACGGGCCCACCACGATGCCCTGGGGCAACCGGTCGCTGCTGTTCCGCGACCCGGACGGCAACCTCGTCAACTTCTTCACCCCCGTCACCCCGGCGGCCATCGAAAAGTTCGCACGCTGACACCACGCACAGCCGCTCACCCGGGAGCCCTGAGATCACAGGGCTCCCGGTGAACGCGGCCGCCGAATCCAGGAGCGCCACCAGCAGGGGACATCGGAACGCTGGGCCGGCTCCCGGCGCTGCGCGAGATTGTCACGGCGACCGCCGACACGGTCTTCGACGCCGTGGACGAGAACGGCGACGGCCGCATTCCGGAGCAGTGAACCGACTGCGTCCGGGGGCGGACAGGCGGCACGGGGCCTCCTGCCCTGCCTGCGTGCCCGCCCTGGCTCTACGGCGCTGCGGCGGTCAGTCGGCAGCTGCTTCCACTGACAGGTGCTCGGCGAACCTGAGGAGTGCGGCGGCTGCGTGGGGCTGGTGGCGGGCGAGTGCTCGCAGGCGGGCTGCGCCGGCAGTCCGTTGGACGGGCGTGGACTCCCGGTATGCGTCGGCGAAGAGCAGTTCCGGCGAAGGTTCGTCGTCGGCTCGACAGACGGCGATGGCGGCCGCCAGGTAGGGCCCCGTGAAGGGCATGCGGGTGAGCGCGGGGGCGGCGCGGAGGAGCGGGGCCAGCGCCACGGTGTTGCCCCGGTCGATGAGGTCCATGGCGGCATCGACCGCGGTATCGGTGTCGGAGAGGGCGTCGTAGACGTCCGGAAGGTCGAGATGGCTCGTCAGCTCGACGATCGCCAGGTGCCGGCGGGCTGCGGGGTCGTCCGACCGGGATGCCAGGAGGTCGTGGACCAACGGGTCGGTGGACAGCTGGGGATGGGCCCGCAGGTAGTCCAGGTCTTCGGACCAGGTCCGGGTGGCCAGCCACTCGTCGACCAGGACGGTTGCCGTGTGTCGAGCGCGTCGCTCGGCCAGAACGTCGTCGAGGCCGCGGGCCGCGACATCGTTCAGGAGGTCGTCCAGTTCGACGATGGGCGCGGCCTCCGGGTACACCGTCCGGGCGAATGCGACGAGGGCGCGGTCGTAACCGTCGCTCAGCAGGGACGGTGACTGCCGGAGCAGTTCCTCCTTCTCCGGCCAGGTCGGCGCGGAGAACCAGGGGTCGAGTCGCTCCAGGTCCTCCTCGGGGATGTCGGCCTTCGCCCAGTGCGGCAGGTCGGGGAGTGCCCGAACGATGGCGGACTGCGTGCCGGGTTCCTCGCGGAGCAGATCGAGGAGCATTCTGACGGCACGGCGTGCTGGTCCGGTCTGCCTGGTCTCGACGGTGTCGTGGACGCGTCGGGCCGCATCGAGGAGGTCGGCGACAGCTCCCGGGTGATCGTCGTCGACGTAGCGCTGGTGGCCTCGGTACGTGAGAAGAGCGGCTGCGGAGCTGGGGTCGAAGCGGGACAGCACGTCGTCCGATGCGGACAGGCCCTCCGCCCGCCGCCCGGCGGCCGTGTACCGGCGGAGGAGGTTCTTCAGCAATAGGCCGAGGTTCGGCAGATGGGCCTCGGGGCTCTTCAGCGCCAAAGCGCAGACGTGGGCCACTGCCTCGCTGATGGATGCCATGGCAGTCTGTGTGTCGCCCGCGTCACCCTGGCGTTTCGACAGGTTGGTCAGGGCGTGCGCGAGGGTGAGGAGGTGCGCCGCTTCTTTGTCCTGCACGAGGGTGCGGCAGATCAGGACGGCTTCGGTGATGCTCTCCATGGCTGCCGCGGCCTGACCGGCGTCGGCCTGCCGGTTGGAGAGGTTGTTCAGCGACGAGGCGAGGTCGGCCAGGTAGGCACCGGGGTTGGCCTGTGCCAGGGAGCGGCGGATCTCGACGGCTTCGGTGATCGTCTCCAGTGCTGCCCGGTCATCCCCGGTCTCCTGCTGCAGGGCGGACAGGTTGTTCAGCGCCGTGGCGAGCGCGGGGAGGTGCACACCGGGATTCTGCTCCGCCAGGACACGGCAGATCCGGACCGCCTCGGTGGCGGACTCCAGCGCGGCGGGGACTTGCCCGGCTTCCTTCTGCTGGACGGCGAGGTTGGTGAGCGAGAGGGCGAGATCGGCGAGGTATGCCGCAGGGTACGCCTCCGCCAGGGTGCGGCGGATGGCGACGGCCTCGGTGACGGAGGCCAGCGCCGCTCCCGGATCTCCGGCCTCGGATTGCTGGTTGGACAGAGTGGTCAGCGCCATGGCGAGGTCGGGGAGGTGGGCGCCGGAATTCTCTCCTGCCAGGGTGCGGCGGATCCCGACGGACTCGGTGGCGGACTCCAGCGCCGCCTGATACTCGCCCACCTCCGCCTGTCGGACGGCGAGGTTGTTGAGCGTCAGGGCGAGCTCGGGGAGATGCGCTACGGGGTCCTGTTCCGCCAGGGTGCGGCGGATCCGGACGGACTCGGTGTTGGACACCAACGCGTCCCGAATGGCACCCGAGTCCGCCTGCTGGACGGAGAGGGTGTTCAGCGCCATGGCGAGGCCGCCGAGGTGTGCGTCGGGGTACCGCTCGGCCAGGGTGCGGCGGATGGCGACGGCCTCGGCGGCGGGCATCAGCGCCCCGCGCGGGTCGCCGGCGTCCGACTGCCGGCCGGCCAGGTTGTTGAGGGCAGTAGCGAGGTGCGGCTCGTATGCAGCGGGGTGGTCGACCGCCAGCGTGCGGTAGTGCTGCACGGCCTCGGTCGCCGACGCCAGGGCTTCGCGCGATTCGCCGACGGCTGCCTGCCGGAGCCCGAGATTGTTCAGTGACATAGCCAGACCGGGAAGGTGTGCGTCGGGGTCGGCTTCCGCCAGGGTGCGGCGGACGGTGACAGCCTCGGTGATCGATACCAGGGCCTGGTGGTGCTCGCCGACGCTTGCCAGGTGGCTGGCCAGGTTGTTGAACCCCGACGCAAGATCGGGGAGATGCGCGTCGGGGTCGGCTTCCGCCAGGGTGCGGCGGATGGCGACGGCCTCGTCGATGGCAAGCCCTGCAGCGTCGACGTCACCAGCGTGCCTCTGGTGGACGGACAGACTGCTCAGGGCTGAGGCGAGGGTGGGAAGGTGTGCAGCGGGGTTCTCCCCCACCAGTCCGCGACGGATTCGGACGGCCTCGGTGATGGACCCGACCGCAGCCTGCCGCCGGCCTGCGCGGGCCTGGCTGTTGGCGAGGTTCGCCAGATGGAGCGCGAGAGCGGGGAGGTGCGCGGCGGGACTCCGCTCGGCGAGAGCGCGACGGATCTGCACCGCGCGGGTGATCGAGTCGAGGGCGCCCAGGGCGTCGCCGGCTTCCTCCTGCCGGAGGGCGAGGTTGTTGAGGGACACAGCGAGGTCCGGCAGGTACTCGTCGGGGTCGTCCTGCGCCAGCGCGCGACGGATGGTGACGGCTTCGGTGGCCGACTCCAGCCCTGCTTGCAGCCTGCCCATCTCGGCCTGTCGGAGGGAGTGGTTGTTGAGGGAGGTGGCGAGGTCCGGCAGGTACTGGTCGGGGTCGTCCTGCACCAGCGCACGACGAATGGTGACGGCTTCGGTGTTGGACTCCAGCGCTGCGCGGGGCTGACCCAGCTCCGTCTGCTGGCTGGACAGGTTGGTGAGGGACATGGCGAGGTCCGGCAGGTGATCGCCGGGATTGTCCCGGGCGAGGTCGCGGAGGATCGCGACCGCTTCGGTGAGCGACTCCAACGCCGCCCGCCGCTCACCCACGTCCCCTTGCCGTACGGCGAGGTTGCTGAGCCAGACCGCCCGGGCGGACCGGAACTCCTCAACGGTCGAACCCGCACGCTGGGGTGGGGTTCGCTGGGTGGCGATCAGGGCGAGCCGGGGCAGGGCGCCGTGGTCGGAGGGGATCGTCCCGGCGAGTTCGGCCAGCGGAAGCGGCGTCGGATCCGCCTGTGCGAGCTGCTCAAGGGCTCGCACGAACGGCCCGCCCTGGGAGGCTGCCACGTCCAGGGCGGCGCGCCAGAGCTTGGGTACGGCATCGAGGGCGACCATGGCCGTCGCGGTCCCGCCGTCGAGGTGGGCTGCGGTGGCGAAGCGGGAGATGCCGACGCACGCAGACTGCAGTTCGTCGTCCTCCGCCAGGTTCAGGCACCGGACGAGCAGGTCGGGATTCGCGCCGATGACCGCAGCGCTGAGGTGGGTGCCGAGCGGGTCGGGCCGTACTGCGACGGTGCCGTCCTCGGGGGTCGTGGGCAGGAGGTCCGCGAACAGGCCGGCGAACAGGTCGCGGCGGAATCCGTCGTCGGTGAGTTCCGCGACGCCCCTGAGGACCTGGCCGATGCGGCCGCGTTGTGGTGCGAGGAGCGTGAGGCAGGCTCCCGCCTCACGCAGAATCCGAGGAGTGGCGTCCGAGGGCCGACCGACTTGCGCGGTGTAGGTGCGCTCCCAGTACTGGAACTCGTGGTCGAGGATCTCCCCGTACAACCTGGCCGTGTCGGTGGGGTGGTGTTCATCCGGGAAGCGGGCTTCGAGCCAGGCGAGCATGACCAGGTCGAGCGTGGTCCACGGGCCGGAAGTGAGGTCGGCCGGCGGGGCGGCGGGAAGGACGACGGCCTCGGTGGCACCGAACGATCTCAGGGCGGATCGGTACACCCCGGTCTGACGGGGGTGCTGTGGTGTGAGCGGGATGTTCCTCAGCGCGTAGGGGTGACCCGTCCTCCGGAGGTCCTCCGCGATCTGGCCGTTCCACCAGTGGGCCACGGAGCGCGCGGTGAGCAGCAGGCAGGTCGGCGCCCCGCGGCCCTGCAGCGCGCGAAGCAGGTTGATGATGTCGTCGGTCGCGTGGTCCTCGGCGTAGTCGACGACGACGAGCAGGGGTGAGGCGACGCGGCTGAGCCAGGCGTACCCCTCGGCGACCGGGCCGCGGTTGAGGAACCCGGTGTACCAGCCGTCCTGGGTGAGCCGGCGGGCGAGTTCGGCGGCGAGGCGGGTCTTTCCGGCGCCGCCCGTACCGTGGAGCAGTGCGATGCGGGTCTGCGCATCGCCGCTGTCGGGGGCCTGGAAGTACTCGCGCAGGGAGTCGACTTCGTCGCGGCGCTGGAAGCGGATGAGGTCGTGGCGGGCCCACATCAGCTTGAGCGGACCCGTCGCGTCGAGGTCCTCCGGCAGCGGATGGTACGGCGGGGAGAGGATCGGGACGGGGAGTCGGCCCGGCAGGGGGTGCGGTTCGGTGCCCGGATGGCCGAGGCCGACGTCGAGGACGGCTCGCAGGCGGTCCTCTGCCACGGCCTCGCGCAGGAGCCGGGCCCCGTGGGCCACCGACGCGGCCCAGGGCCGGGGGTCGTTCGGTTCGGTGCCGTGGTGCGTGCCGTTGCCCGGGCGGCAGGCAGCGCCGGTGATGTCGATCACGATGTACGTGCCGGGTTCGTCCTCGGCGTCGGCCAGGTCGTCGAGGAAGCCCTCCGGGAGTGACCGCCAGTCCGGCCGGGTCTCGTCCGCCCGGTAGTCGAGGAGGTCGCCGCCGGACGCCTCCCCGCCCAGCCAGACGGCGACCAGGGCATGGGCGGGGGCACCGGGGCGGCCGGCGGTGATGAGGACGATCGGGTGGAGACCGACGTCGAGACAGGCTCCGGCGTAGGTGACCGCCAGGTCGAGACAGGTGCCGTGCCGGGGAAGGTGCAGCACCTCGTCGGGCGGGCGGATGGTCTGCCGGCCCGGCGAACTGCCGGCCGGTTCATCGGCATAGGTGATCCGACGCGCGGCGAACGCGTCGTACACGGCGTGTGCGCCGGCGAGCGGTGGCAGGTCTCCGCGTGCGGGCTCGACCAGGCCGAGCAACCGGGCAGGTGTTCCGGGGTCGGGCTCGCCTCCGCGCCGGTGCTGGACGAATGCCAGCAACTCGGCGGGCGCGTCGGTGGACCACCGGGGCCAGCTCGTGCTCACTCGCCCCACTCCACGGGGTCGGTGGCGATGACGGCGAGCGTGTCGCCGGTGGTCAGCCGGTCCGCACGAGGCACCCCGGTGGCCGCGACCTCCAGATGGTGGGGCCCGGCCGGCAGGGGGTCGAGGAGGGCGTGCCAGGAGGAGCCGTCGGGGTCCTGTGACGCCTCGCGCCACGGGGTGGGCGATGCGGTCCTGTCACCCGCAGGTCGGTGCCGGATCCGCACACGGGTGCGCTCGTCGGCCGACGCACCGTTGAGGGTCACCCGGAGCGGCACGGGCACACCGGCGGGGGCGGCCTCGTCGAGGTCGAGCCCGAGCCAGGGACGGTCCGGCACGTCGCCGCGTACCGCCGTGAGCGAATCGCTCTCGTGCTCGGTCAACAGGTCGACGACGACGGCCGCGGACGCGAGGGCGAGGTGCCGTTGGGTCGACACGCGGCGGGCATTGAGATCGTTCCCGGCATCGATGGGGATCGCGGAGATCGCCGGAACGGTGCCGTCTCCGTGCCAGGTGGGGTTGGGCAGCCACGGGGCCGCCTCTTTGGTCACCGCCACGCCCTCCGGGGTGAGACGGGCCTCCTGGAAGGTGCCGTGCCCTCGGCTGAACACCGCGGTGAGGCGGGGGCGCTGCGGCTCCCCGGCCAGGTCCGTCCAGGCGGTCTCGATCTCCTGGTGGACCTTGAACGCGGCCGTCGCCCGTTCCGCGAACACGGGGTCGGCGTCCCACTGGTACGGGTACAACGGATCCGCGCCGCCGGGCCTGGCGAGGGCCGGGTAGCGGGGCAGCAGCTCGTAGACCGAGGGCCAGCTCCTGATGACACGGGTCAGCCCCGCAAGCCGGACCGGCCCGACGGGCAGGCCGTTGGCGAGCACGTCCAAGGCCTTCGGCGCGCCCCGGTGCGGGGTCCCGAGGGTGATCAGCGCCTTGCAGTACTCGGCTCCGCCACCCGGGCCCAGCCAATAGCGCGCCACCAGGCCGCCCATCGAGTGGGCGACGATGATCACACGGCGCTGCCGGGCGCCGGCGTGCTCACCGCGCAGGCGCGCCGTGATCTCGGCGCCGAGGCGACGGGCCGCGTGTTCGACACTGAGGCGGAAGTCGTACGGAAACAGCAGCACGTCCGCGCCGAGGTCCGGGGGTCGACCCGGACGGGCCGTGTCGATGCGGACGTCGCCGAACCGGTCGACGATTCGGCGGACCAGCCGGCCGTAGCCCGGGACGACGAAGGGACCGGCCACGGTGATGTCCGGCAGGACATCGACCGGATCGAGCTCAGGCGACTCGTCCAGCCCCAGCCGATCGGGCCTGGTCAGCGCCCCGAGCAGCCGCCGGCGGTGCTCGTCCCATCGCCGTGCGCCGCCGGGAGTCCGGAGGACGCTTCCGCCGATGCCCGGGACCACCACGACCAGGTGTTTCAACGGCACAGGTGAATCCTTCTTCCGCGGCCGACACCAGCAACTGACGCACCATCACGCCAGCTGCACCTCCGAAGGTACTGCCGCCGCGGTCGGGCCCGAGGGGAATCGGCCGAAAAGCCCGCGTCCCGGCGCCGCGGCTCACGGGCGGGGCGTCGCCGGACATTCCGGGCGCGGCGGAGCCGTCCACCGAGGTGCGCCCGCCGGGGCTTCGGCCTACAGGTAGCAGCGGCGGTGGCGGAGGCTGCCGACGAGGCGGCCGGCGCGCAGGGCGGCGCGGGCGAGCCAGGCGGCGCGGTGGTCGGGGGGTCCGAGGAGGTCGGGGGTGTGGCGCAGGGTGTCCCACCAGGCGGCGGCGATGTCGGCGGGGCGGGAGCGGGGCATGCCGTGCGGGGCGAAGTCCCGGTAGAGCTGGGGGTGGGAGCGGCCGTAGCGGTAGAGCTGGCGGGCGATGGCGCGGGGGTCGTCGCGGAGCCGGTAGTGGACGACGGCGCGGGGCGCGAAGGCGAGGGGGTGGCCGGCGAGTTGGGCGCGCCAGAAGAACTCGACGTCGTCGCTGCCGTAGCGGTAGTCCTCGTCGAAGCCGCCGAGGTGCTGCCAGAGGTCCTTGTGGAAGCCGCAGTTGGCGCCGGCGGGGTAGGGCAGGAAGGCGAAGGTGTCGAGCAGGGCGTCGGCCTGTTTCGGCGGGCGGGCGGCCAGGGCGGGGTGGCCGTTGAGCCGTCGGCGTTCGAGGGCGCCGCCGACGGCGCGGCTGGTGCGCAGTGCGTCGACCATGGCGGTGATCCAGTCGGGGGCGGCGACGTCGTCGGCGTCGCAGCAGAGGACGAGTTCGCCGCGGGCGTGCCGGCAGCCGAGGTTGCGGGCGCGGTTGACGCCGCCGGGGCCGGCGGCGTCGACGATCCGGAGCCGGGGCAGTCGCTGCCGCCAGGTGTCGAGGAGGGCGCGGGTGCGGTCGGTGGAGCCGTTCTCGACGACGAGGAGTTCCCAGCGGTCGGGGTAGCTCTGGCGGGCCAGGGCGTCGAGTTGCTCGGCGATGGTCGCTTCGGCGTTGCGGGCGGGCATGACGACGGAGACCAGCTGCACCGGGGAGGGGTCGTTCACGGGGTGCTCCGGGAGGTGACCGGCGCGGGTGCCGGCACGGCGTGGAGGACCGCGTGGAGGACGGCGGCGGTGTCGCGCAGGTCGGCCAGGACCGTGTCGGCGCCGGCCTCCCGCAGGGCGGCGGCGTCGTGGGCGCCGGTGGCGACGGCGATCACCCGGGCGCCGGAGCTGCGGGCGGCGTGGACGTCGTGCGGGGTGTCGCCGATGAGCACGGGCTCGGCGGGGTGTCCGTACGCGGTTTCGGCGCGTCGGCGGGCGACGGGGACGAGGGCGGCGCGTTCGCGGGCGTCGTCGCCGTAGGCGCCGACGGCGGGGTCGAGGTGGTCGGCGAGGGCGAACAGCCGCAGCTTCAGGGCGGCGTTGGCGCGCAGGTTGCCGGTGAGGACGGACTGGGTGACCCCGTCGCGGGCCCGCAGGGCGTGCAGGGCTTCGCGGGCACCGGGCAGGACCCGTCCGGCGGTGCGGAGTTCGGCGGTGCGCCGGTGCAGTTGTGCGGCCAGTTCGGCGGCGACCTGCTCCGGTGCGGGCGGGGTGAGGCCGTGCCGGGCGAACAGCTCGTCCATGATGGCGAGTTCGGTGCGGCCGTCGGTGGGGACCCGGTGGCGGGCGGGTCGGCCGGTGAGGCGTTCGTACGCGGCCGGGTAGACGGAGCGGCCGATGGCGCCGTCGTCGATCAGGGTGCCGTCGATGTCCCACAGGAGGAGGATCCGCCTCATGTCCGGGCGGCCTGTCCTGCGGGGGCCGGGTCCTCGGCGAAGGGTCCGCGCCGGGCGGTGCAGTCCGCGCCGTGGCGGGCGGCGAGGTCGAGGGCTTCGGCGGTGTCCGTGCCGGCGGCGAGGGCGTAGGTGAGGACGGCGGCGAAGTTGTCGCCGACGCCGTAGGTGTCGACCAGGGGGCCGGGGGCAGGGGCGGGCCGGTAGCGCCGCGGGGGCAGGCCGCCGCAGGTGAAGGTGCCGCCGCGGTGGCCCTCGGTGCTGACGACGAGGTCGGGGGATCTGCGCAGCAGGGCCGGGTCGCAGCGTTCCGCGGGGTCGCAGCCGCTGCCGACCAGGGCGTCGACCCGGACGCCGGCCTCCTGCACGGTGGTGAACTCCCTGGCGGTGACCACGAGGACCCCGGCCCGTCGGGCCCGGCGCAGCAGGTCGGCGTCTCCGGCGGTGAAGAACACGGCGTCGCAGGCGGCGAGTTCGGTCCAGTCGAGGGGGTCGCTCGCGGCGGGTTGGAGGCGTTCGCCGAGGGTGACGGTGGTGCGTTCGCCGGTGCGGTCGACCATGCTGACGGCGGCGCGGGTGGGGCCGGCCCGGGTGGCGGCCTGGACCCGGACGCCGCGGTGTTCGAGTTCGGCGCGGGCGCGGTGCCCGGCGTGGTCGTCGCCGAGGGCGGTGAAGAAGGTGCAGCGGCCGGCGAGTTCGGCGAGGCGGACGGCGGCGACGGCGCCGCCGCCGGCCGGGCCGCGCCAGAGGTGTTCGGCGTGGGTGACCTCGCCGGCGGCGGGGACCTTGTCGAGGCCGGCGATGGTGGTCCATTCGGTGTGGCCCACCACGGCGACCCGCGGGCCGTCGGAGGGGGTCCGCGCGGCCCGGTGGGGGCGGCCGCCGTGTTCGCCGCGGTCCCGGTCGCCGCGCACGCCGCGGTCCCGGCCGCCGCTTTCACCACGGTCCCTGCCCTCGCGCACGCCGCGGTTCCGCCCGTCGCGTCCGCCGCGGTTGCGCCCGTTGTGTTCGTCCATGGCTCCGTGGCTCCTCGGCTCCCCGTCCCCCGGCCGGCCGTACGCCGGCGCCGCCCACCAGTGGACCACCGGTGGCCGCGCCGCGCCGGGCGGAGTGCTCCGATCGAGGGTACGTCGACGAACTATGAATGGCGGGTACGTACCGGCTCCGCCATGATGGGCGAATGAGCTCACGGGCTCCGTGCAGAACCCCGTGGCCGCAATCACCGAGCGGCCACCGGACGGGAGGCGCACGTGAACGAGGTGCAGGCAATCCTCTTCGATTTCGACGGCACCCTGTGGGATCCGGAGTCCGAGATCTTCCGCGCCCATGCGGAGGTCTTCTCGGAATTCGGCCACCAGTTGCCGGCGGATCTCTGGTCGTCGGTGGTCGGCACCATCGGGTTCGATCTGTGGACGCATCTGGAACAGCTCACCGGCTGCCCCGTGGACCGCCGGACGGTGCAGGACCGGGTGTGCTGTCGGCAGCGCGAACTGTTGGACGGACTGTCCAGCAGACCCGGGGTGCACGGCGTCCTGCGGGCGGTCGACTCGCTGGGGATCCCCCGCGGGATCGTCAGTAATTCCACCCGTGAATGGATCTCCCGGTACACCCGGCAATGCGGTATCGCCGACGGCTGGAGCACGGTGCAGTGCGCCGACGGAAACCGCAGCGAGGCGAAACCGGCCCCGCACCTCTATGTCGCCGCGCTCGCCTCACTGGGAATTCCGGCCGGGCAGGCGGTCGCATTCGAGGATTCCCCGAGCGGGGTGCGTGCGGCGAAAGGCGCCGGAATCCGGTGCGTCGCCGTTCCGAACGGAATGACCGCCGCGCTCGATCTCCGGGAGGCCGATCTGCGCATCGATTCGTTCGAGCAGATCGACCTGCCGGGAATTATCGGAAGGAAACCGATGGAACCTGTCAGCACCGCGGCCCCGAAGCGGCCGCCCGCGACGCCCGCGACCTCCGCGACCTCCGCGCCGGACGCCGCCGACGTCCTGCAGCACTACTACTACCTGCCGGACCGCCTGCGGGTGGTCGGCGGGGAGGGCGTGTACCTCTACTCCGAGGACGGCCGGCGCTATCTGGACTGCTCCTCGGGGACGTTCAACCTGAGCCTGGGCTACGCCCATCCGGAGATCGTCGAGACCGTCCGCGAGCAGGCCGGCCGGCTCATCCACGTCACCTCGAAGTTCCAGACCGAACCGCTGAACGCCCTGGTGGCGAAGCTGGCCGAGGTGTCCCCGCCCAACCTCACCCGGGTGCACCTGAAGTCGGCGAGCGGGTCGGACGCCAACGAGGGCGCCGTGAAGATCGCCCAGGTGCACACCGGGAACTCGGACGTGGTCACGCTCTTCCGCGGGCACCTGGGCCAGACCCTCGGCATGATCGGCGCCTCGGGGGCCGCGTTCCGCCGCACCCCGTTCCCCTCGCACCTGCCCGGGGTGGTGCACGTCCCCGACCCGCACTGCCTGCGCTGCTTCTACGGGCAGGACCGGGCCAGTTGCGGCCTGCTGTGCGTGGAGCGGATCAACGACTTCATCGACTACGCGAGCACCGGACGGGTGGCCTGCGTGGTGCTGGAGCCGATCAGCGGCAACGGCGGCAACGTGGTCCCGCCCGACGGCTACCTCCAGGCGCTGAAGGACCTGTGCGAGGAGCGCGGCATCGTGCTGGTCTTCGACGAGATCCAGACCGGCTTCGGGCGCACCGGCCGGATGTTCGCCGCCGACCACTTCGGCGTCGCCCCGCACATGCTGACCTTCGGCAAGGGGCTCGGCGGCTCCGGGATGCCGATCGCCGGCATCCTGACCGAGGACCGGCTGGCCGGGGTGGAGGGCCACCACATCAACTCGACGTTCGGCGGCAACGTGCTGGCCGCCGCGGCCGCCCTGAAGACGCTGGAGGTCATCGGCCGGCCCGGGTTCCTGGAGAACGTGCGGGACGTCGGCGCGCACGTCATGGAGCGGCTGCGCGAGCTGGCCACGAAGGTGCCGTTCGTCCGGGAGGTCCGCGGGGTCGGCCTGATGATCGGCATCGACATCGTGGACCGCACCGGCCGGCCCGACCCCGACCGCACCAACCTGCTCGCCGAACTCGGTATGGACCACGGCCTGCTGCTGCGGACCTCGCTGTACGGGCATGGCAACGTGCTGAAGGTCCGGCCGGCGCTGATCATGACCCGTCAGGAGGCGGACGAGATGTGCGACCTGCTGGAACGACTCTTCCTGGCCGCGTCGTGAGGGGCCTGGTGCAGGAGCTGTCCGGACGGATCCGGGCGGCCGTACGCGACGGGCTGCACGAGGTCGGCAGCCGCTACGTGCAGGGCACGGCGAAGGGCGGGGACGCCGAGTTCCCGGTCGACGTCCTCGCCGAACGCGCCGCCTGGGACTTCCTGACCGAGCGCGGCGAGCCCGTCGCCGTCTACACCGAGAGCGAGGGGCTGCGCACGATCGGCCGCGACCCCGGGCACGTCCTGGTCATCGACCCGATCGACGGCACCCGCGGGGCCGCCGCCGACCTGGAGATGGCCTGCGTGTCCATCGCCGCCGCCCCGTTCGGCCCGGACCCGGTGATCGGGGACATCCGGTACGCGATGCTCCAGGAGATCAAGTCCGGCCACTGGCTGTACGCGGACGCCGACGGCACGGGGATCGAGTCGAGCGGCTACCCGGCGCCCGTCCCCGGGCTGTCGTCCACCGTCGATCCCGCGCGGATGTTCTGGTCGCTGGAGTTCAACGGCCACCCGGCGGAGCTGATGACCGGCGCCTACGGCCATCTGATCGACGCCTCGGCCAACACCGGCGGCGTGTACGTGTTCAACAGCGCCTCGTTCTCCATCTCACGGATCATCACCGGCCAGATGGACGCCTACGTCGACATCGGCAACCGGCTGCTGCGCGACCGGCCCGCGACCGAGGCGGACTTCCGCCGGGTCGGGCACGGCAGCATCCTGCACCTGTTCCCGTACGACATCGCGGCCTCGGTGTACCTGGCCGAGCGGGCCGGCGTCACCATCACCGACGCGTACGGCAAATCGCTGCGCGACACGCTGCTGCTGGACATCGGCCCGCTCAACCAGCGCTCGTGCATCGCCGCCTGCACCCCCGAGCTGCACGCCGCGCTGCTCGACTCGATCCGCTGGTAGCGGCGGCCCCGGTGCACGGGAAGGAGGCCCCGGTGGAGAACGGTCACCGGCAGATCACCCTCGCGTCCGCCCGCCCGCCCGGCGGGTGGACCGACCGGGCGGCCCTGGCGGCCGTCACCGGCGCGCTCGGCCTGGAGGTCGGCCACGAGATCCTGGACGGCGGCTCCCCGGCCCGGGTGTACCGGGCGACCGGCCCGGCCGGGGAGGACCTCGCGGTCAAGGTGCTGGTGCCCGCGGCGGGCGCGGTGGACGGCCACGACCTGGTGTCCTTCCGCCGCAAGCGGGACCAGATCGAGCTGCTGCGCGCCCGGGCGCCGCGGCTGGCGGCGCACTACCTGCCGCTGCGGCACGCCGTGGACGGCGACGGCTGGTCCGCCTGCACGACGCCCTTCTACCCGTCCGTGGACCTCGCGGCGCCACTGCGGCAGGGCCCGCACGGCACCGGGGAGTTCTTCGCCCGCTGCACGGCGCTCGTCCGCACGCTCGTCCTCGACGGGTACGCCGTGCAGTCGCACCCCGTCCCGCCCGACCACACGGCGCGCACGGTCGTCGGCCGCTTCCTGCGCCGGCTGCCCGCCCTGCGCGCGGCGCTGCCCGCCGACCTGGCGGCCGCCGCCCGCGTCACGGTCAACGGCGTGCCCTGCGAGGCCCCCCCGACCGTCCTGGAACGCCTGGCGGACCGGCTCGGCCCACTCGCGCCGCCCCGGCTGATGGCCCCCGCGCACGGCGACGCCAACACCCGCAACGTGCTGGTCCCCGCCGGCCCCGGCGCACCGCCGGAGGACTTCCGGATCATCGACCCGCGCGGCTCCACCGAACCGTGGGACCCGGTGTACGACCTCGCGAAGACGCTGTTCAGCCTGAGCGTGTGGGATCCGGCCCTGCGGCTGGGCTTCGCGGTGGACGGCTCGGCGCGCTCCGGCTACCGGGTGGCCTTCCGGCAGCCGGTCCTCCCGGGCTACCGCGCGGCCGTCCACCGGTTCCTGCCGCACCTGGCGGCGGACGAGGGCCTGGCGGAGCTGTTCCGCGACGACCCGCAGTGGCGGCAGCGGCTGCTGCTCACCCACGACCTGCACGTCCTGGCGGAGGCCCCGTGCCGGCTCTCCGACCGCAAGCCCAAGCCCGACCGGCGCGGCGGCCACTCCTCGCCCGAGGAACTCGCCCTCGGCCACTACCTGCTCGGCACCCTGCTGATCAACGACCTCGCCGGCCGGCTCGGGCGCCCCGGCGGCGCGGACGCCGCGAGCCACCTCGCGCTGGTCACCGACTACCTCCCGGGCGGCTGACCGTGAACCGCCGACGCCACGGACCGTCAGAGCGCCCCGGGCCGCGCCAGGTGGGCGAGCGCCGGGCCGAGCCCGGGCCCCAGCAGGCCGTGCCGGGTGCTGCGCAGCACCAGCCGCGGCGGGCGGGGCGCCGCGCCGTCCTCCGCGCCCGCGGCGGCCACCACCCGGGTCGGCAGGTCCAGGGCCCGCTGCACGGCGGACATCAGCGCGAACCTGGTCACCACGTCGCCGCCGCCGTAGTGGACGACGCCGGTGCGCTCCCACAGCCGCTCCAGGGCCGGGCCGAGGCTGGGCAGGTAGACGGGGGCGCAGACCAGGTCGGTGCGGGCGGCGGTCACCGGCCGCTCCAGCCTGGCCAGGAAGCCGTTCGCCCAGGGGCCGCGGCCGAACACCAGCGGGATCCGCACCACCAGGTGGCCGCCCTCGGCGAGCAGCAGGTCCTCGGCGGCCGCCTTGGTCCGCCCGTAGACGTTGACGGGCGCGCGGACGTCGTCCTCGGTGTACCGCGCACGGGTGCCGTCGAAGACGTTGTCACTGGAGAGCAGGACCAGCTTCGCGCCCGTCCCGCGCACGGCCTCCAGCAGCACCTGCACGGGCCGCACGTTGAGGCGGTGGGCCAGCGCCGGATCGGCCTCGGCGGCCTCCAGCGGGACCAGGCCGGCCGCGTGCACGACCAGGTCGAAGCCGTCCGCCGCCAGCGCGGCCAGCCGCGGCTCGTCGCCCAGGTCCAGCGGCACCAGGCCCGGGGCGGGCCGGGTGGCGAAGGTGCCGACGACCTCGTGGCGCCGCGCCCAGGACGCCCACAGCCCGCCGCCCACGTACCCCGAGGCGCCGAGCAGCAGGATCCTCCGCCGCCGGCCGGGCGGGAGTGCGTCTGCGCCCTGCTGCCACCACATGACCATGACGGGCACTGTATGACAATGCGGGATGATCCGGGCAGGAGGACGCCATGAAGGCCGTCGTGTTCGAGGGCGTGGGCCGGGCGGCCCTCCGGGACCGGGAGCGCCCGTCCTGCGGGGCCGGCGAGGTCCTGGTCGGGGTGGTCGCCACCGGGATCTGCGGGACGGACCGGGCGATCCTGCGGGGCGAGTTCCCGGCCGAGCCCGGCGTGGTGCTCGGGCACGAGGCGGCCGGCGCGGTAGCGGCGATCGGCCCCGGCGTGACCTCCGTGGCACCGGGCGAACGGGTCGTCGTCAACCCGACCTACCACTGCGGCCGGTGCGGCCCCTGCCGCCGCGGCCGCGCGGCCCACTGCACGGCCAAGGAGGGCCGGGAGGTCGGCGTCGACCGGGACGGGACGATGGCCGACTTCGCCGTCGTCCCCGAACGCTCCGTCCACCGGCTCCCCGCCCCGGTGACCTACCGGCGCGGGGCCCTGGTCGAACCGCTCGCCTGCGTCCTCAACAACCTGCGCGCGGCCCGGCCGCACCGCGACGACCGGGTGCTGGTGCTCGGCGGCGGCCCGATCGGCGCCCTCTGCGCGCTGGTCCTGGCCCACCGCGGCGCCCACGTCGCCCTGGCCGAGCACGACCCCGTACGCGCGGACATCGCCCGCCGGATCCTGCCGCCGACGGTCCGGGTGCCCGCCCCCGAGGAGCCGCTCCGCGCCCTCGCGCCCGACGTCGTCGTCGACACCACCGGCACGCTGCCCGACGGCGTACTCGACGCACTGGAGCCCGGCGGCACCGTGGTGGTGATGGGCGAACGGGAGGGCACCACCGCCGACGTCCCGCTGCGCGCCCTGGCCACCCGCGGGATCCGGCTGGTGGGCGCCGGACCGTACCGGCCCGAGGACTTCGCGTTCGCCGTCGACCTCGCCCGGGACCTGCCGCTCGAACGGCTGGTGACCCACGTCCTGCCGCTCGACTGCTGCGCCGAGGCCCTCGCCCTGCTGGCGGTCGCACCGGACGGCCCGCACGCGGGGTACGGCGCCCTGAAGGTACTGCTCGCGCCGGGCCGCGCCGCGGAACTCGACCCGGACCTCGCGGGAGACCTCGCCGCCGACCGCACCATCGACCGCGTCGCCGGGCGCCGCGTCACGAACCCCGCCACCGCCACCGCCACCGCCACCGCCACCGCCACCGAAGAGGAGCCCGCCGGATGAGCACCGTACGCCTCGCCGCCCGCCCCGCCTTCGCCGACGGGGCGCTCGTCCTGGACGGCCGGCCCCGCTTCCTCCTCGCCGGCGAGTACCCCTACTACCGCGACCGCCCCCGCCGTTGGGCACCCAAGCTGGCCGCACTGCGCGAGGCCGGCATCGAGGTGGTGACCTGCTACGTCCCCTGGCGCCACCACGAGACCACCGAGGCGGGCGGCCGACGGCTCCGCTTCGACGGCGACGGCAACCGCGACCTCGCCGCCTTCCTGGAGCTGATCGCGGCCACCGGCCTGCTCGCCCTGCCCAAGCCCGGCCCCTTCGTCCACGCCGAACTCCCTTTCGGCGGACTGCCCGACCGCCTCAGCCCCACCCTCGACCCGCGCCGGCACCCCGCCCGCTCGGCCGACGGACGGCCGCTGCCCTACCAGCAGTTCACCCTCCCCTCCGTCCTGGACCCGCTGTTCCTCGCCGACGCCACGGACTGGCTGCACGCCGTCGGACGGTTCCTGCGGCCCTACCTGCACCCGCACGGCCCCGTCGTCGCCGTCCAGATCGGCAACGAGGGCCACTACGGCGAAACCGCCCTGCCCATCGACGCCCTCGACCGCTCCCAACCCGCCGCCGAGGACTTCGCCCGCCGCGCCCCCGGAACCACCCCGCCCACCCCGCCCACCGGGCTGCTCTCCACGGCCGATCCGCAGCCCCTGATCCGCTGGGCGCAGTGGTCGGCCGAGGTCCTCCGCAGCGGAACGGCCCGCCTCGCCGAAGCCCTCGGCCCCGACCTCCCCGTCCTCACCACCTGCTCCCCGCCCGCCAGGGCCGACCGCAACCCCGCACGGGCCGCCGGACGGTACGACACCTGGCTCGCCAGGAACCGGATCGGTGCACCCCCCGCCCTCCCCCGTGCCTACACCAGCTGGACGGGCGACGTCCTGACGGACGACGAGGCCCTGCTCAACTACGTCCTGGCGGCCAAGGCCGGCCGGGGCCCCAACATCGAGGAGAACTGGGGCCTGCGCTGGGCCGGACCGGGCTGCGCCCACCCCGTCGTCCCCGTCCACCACAGCCTGCTCGGCGTGGCCTGCGGGGCCACCGGCATCACCGTCTACCCGGCCTGCGCCACCACGGACTGGGGCGAGCACCTCGCCGTACCCCCCTCCGCGAACACCGGCGACCCCGCCCGGTACGCACCGCCGTACGGCGACGCCGCCCCCGTCCGCGCCGACGGCTCCCCCGGCCCGGCCTACGCCGCCCTCCAGGTCCTCACCCACTTCCTGGCCGGCCAGCACGACGCACTCGCCACCTCCCGCCCCGAACCCGGCATGCGCTGGGCCGTCCACCCGCCGTACGCGGCCGTCGGCGCCTGGGCCTGGGCGGGCGAACCGCTCGTCCCCCCGGCCGAGCGGACCCTGATCCCCTTCGTCAGCCACTGCCTGCGCCGCAACCTGCCCTTCCAACTGGAGGAGACGACCGACCGCACCCCGGCCACAGGCCCGCTGGTCGTCGCCTCCGGCCCCTTCATGGAACGCGACCTCCAACACCACCTCGCCGACCTCGCCGCACGGGGCGGCCCGCTCCTCCTCATCGGTGAACTCCCCCGCCAGGACGAACGACTGCGCCCCTGCACCGAACTGGCCGACGCCGCACGCCGGTACGCCGTCCGCACCGTACGGCCCGGCGCGACCGCCATCGGGCCGGCCGTCGAACAGTGGCTGCGCACCGGCTGCCCGGCGCCCCCGCGCGCCAGACCCGGCCCCTGGCTCGAACTGCGCCGCACCACCGCCGACCCCGAGGACCTCCTCGTCTTCCTCTTCAACCGCACCCGCAGCCCCCTCCAGGCCCGCACCCGCTGCGGCCCGCACCTCGTCACCGCCGACCTCGTCGCGGGCGGCTGCGCCGCCGTCCGGGTGACGCACGGCCGGCTCGGCGCCTGCTACGTCAAAGGCCTCGACGAGCGGACCGGCGCGGGCGTGCCCGTCCGGGTCCGGGTCGGACCCGACCTGCTCAGCACCGACCGGCCCTGCGACCTGTCCGCCCTCCGCGGCCCCGACGCCTTCGCCACCCGCACCGAAGCGGTCCACGGCCGGGCCCGGGTCCTCCTCCCGGAGACCCCGTGACCCCCGCCGCTCCCGAGGGCGTCGGCATCGACGTCGGCGCCACCAAGACCGCGGCGGTCCGGGTGGCCGCCGACGGCACCGTGACGGCGCGGGCCCGCTGCGCCACCCCCCGCCGCACCGCCGGCGAGCTGGTCGCCGCCGTCGCCGGCCTGGTCGAGCAGGTGCGCGACGAACGGACCACCGCGGTCGGCGTCGGCCTGCCGGGCATGGTCGACGTCCGCACCGGGGCACTCGCCTACGCCCCCGGCCTCGCCTTCGCCCGCGCCCCCCTCCGGACACTGATCGCCGAAGCCGCCGGACTCCCCGTGGTGACCGACAACGACGCCAACACCGCCGCCTGGGCCGAGTACCGCCTCGGCGCGGGCCGCGGCCACCGGCACCTGGTGCTGGTGACCCTGGGCACCGGCCTCGGCTGCGGCGTGGTCGTCGACGGCCGCCTGCTGCGCGGCGCGCACGGCTTCGCCACCGAGGCCAGCCACCTCACGGTCGACCCGCACGGCCCGCTCTGCGAGTGCGGACGCTACGGCTGCTGGGGCGTCTCGGCCTCCGGCGCCACCATCGCCCGGCTCGGCGCCGAGGCCGCCGCCGACCACCCCGCCTCCCTACTGGCCCGCTCGATCGGGCGCGACGCCCTGCGCGCGGGCGAGGCGGTCACCGAGGCCGCCCGGGGCGGCGACCTCCGGGCGCTGGCGATCCTGGACCGGATCGGCGTGCTCACCGGCGTCGGCCTCGCCGCCCTGGCCAACCTGTTCGACCCGTCCGTCCTGGTCGTCGGCGGCGGCCCGATCACCGCGGACGAACTGCTGCTCGGCCCGGCCCGCACCTCCTTCGCCCGCGAGCTCTACGCCGCCGGGGACCGCCCGCCCGTGCCGCTGCGGGCGGCCCGCTTCGCCAACGACGCCGGAGCGATCGGCGCCGCCCTTCTCGCGGTCGACAGCCTCGCGGGCGACAGCCTCGGGGACGACAGCCTCACGGACGACGACGCCCCCTGAGCCGCCGGGAGCCCGCGGACCCGGCCGGTGTCCGATCGCTCGGGCGGCGCCGCGGCCGGAAGCCTGCGGACCCGACCCGCCGACCTCCAGGGCGGCGCAGCGGCCGGGGCGCCCCGGCCGCCGTACGATCACGGCGTCGAAAGGAAGCCGATGCACCGTCCGCTGCTGCGCGCCGTCGGCGCCGCCACCGCCCTGTACGGCCTCGCCGTCACCGCCCGCCCCGGCCTGCTGGCCCGCCCCTCCGGCCTGGCCGGCCCAAACGGCACCGTGCCGAGCGCCGTCGCCACCTGCCTGCGCCCGCTCGGCGTCCGCGACGCCGCCAACGGGCTGGCGATGCTGCTCGCCCCCGACGACCGCACCCTGCGCACCGCCACCGTCCTGCGGATCGCCGCCGACCTCGGCGATGCCGTCACGCTCGTCCCGACCCTTCCGCGCCGCCGCCACCGCGCCATGGCGCTGGTGGTCTCGGTCGGCTGGGGCGCCCTCTCGGTGGCCGGCCTGCTCACCGACCGGCGCGGCACCGGCCCGCGCGGCAGCGGCCCGACCCGCGGTGAGCGGTGAGCACCCCGGCGGGCCGATTCCCCGTCAGTCGGCCGCGTTGTAGCCGGCCGTCCATCCGCCCGTCCACCGGTCGCCGCGAGTGAAGACGGCGGCGCGGGCAGGGCACGCACGAAAGCGGCCCGCCCCACCGGGTCGCACAGCCGAAAGGACCGTGATGACTGTCTTCCGTACCCCCAGGACCGCCGCGCTGGCCCTCGCGGCGATCGCGTTCCTGGGCCCTTCCCTGGCCGCGCCGTTCCCGGCCTCCGCAGCGGCGGGTTGCCGGGGCAATGCGTGCGACGGGAGGAATCCGGAGGCCTCGGGCTGCCGGGCCGACGCACGGGACGTCCCGAACAGTCACGTGCGGCCCGGCTCGCAGAAGACGCCTCGCGTGTGGGCGCGCTATTCGCCGGGTTGTCACGCGGTCTGGGCCAAGGCGGACCGGGCCGACGGCTGGACACTGCGGATCCAGGTCCTGGACGGGCCGTCGTACGACGCGCCGACCAAGGCGTCCACGGAGGCGTTCACCGCGATGGTCGGGGCCGACCGCAAGCACCGGGTCTGCATCCTGGACGTCGACGGGCAGTGGGAGTGCGGTGCATGGCGGCGCGGAGGGTAGCCGTCCCCCCGGATTCGGCCTCGGCCCCCCGGCCGCCCTCTTCGTGAGGGCGGCCGGGGGCCGCGTTCGTAGCGGCGGAAGGGCTTGTTCCGGCCCTCCTGGTCGCGGGAGGCGTTCCGGCCGGGCGTTCCAGGAGCGGGAGAATGCCCAGGTCAGAGGGGTGGAAGCGTTCCAGCGTCCCGGATCGGCGGGCGGCTCTGGCGGGTGGGGCGGACGGCGGGCCAGAGTGGTGGTCGACGGGGGCCGCCGGCTTCCCGTCACCCCGGCTCGGCGCTGTCCTGCGCTGCCGGGCCGGCTCCCGTACCGCTCCCGGCCGTCCTGGCCGCGGTACCGGAATGCCCTCCGACCGTCCTTCGATCCCACGGGGAAGTCCGCCATGTCCGTTCGTCGTGCCCTGTTCGTCCCTGCCGTCCTCGCCGTCGGCGCCGCCCTGTCCCTGACCGCCTGCTCGCCCGGTGATGTGACGGCCGACCCGCAGCCGGCGAAGTCCACCGCCTCCGCCGCTTCCGCACCGTCCACGCCGGCGACCCCGTCGGCCCCTGGTGCCGCGGGTGCCCCGTCGGCTGCGGCCAGCGGTGCGCCCGCGGCCCGACCCGCCGCCTCCACCGCGCCCAGCCACCCGGCGGCCGGCCCTACCGGTGCGACCTCGGCGACCGGCGGCTCCGGCACTGCGGGCGGTTCGGACGGTGACGCGTACGCCTACGGCCACCCGTGCGAGAGCAAGCAGCTGACGGTGCGCCTGACCGCCCGCTCCGGGGCGCCCACGCAGCGGGTCATCGAGGTGCACAACCAGGGCCCCCGCTCCTGCGGCCTCAGCTACTTCCCGCTGGTGAACCTGGGCGACTCGCGGTCCGCGGACCGCAGCAAGGACGTCAAGCCGCTGGTGCCCGGCGGCCTGGGCGGCGCCCCCGCCTTCCCCGTCGCGGCCGGACAGACCGTGTACGCGGTGCTCGACCTGAACCCCTCCGGCGCGGCCGGCGGCACCGTGCCCGGCATCGACGAGGTGAACGTGCTCGCCGACGGCGACCACATGCCCACCGCGGAGACCGTGAACCTCCCGCTCGGGCCCGGTGCGAAGGTGCTCAAGCCGCGGCTCGGCCTGTACCGGGCCACCGTCGCGGACGCCGCGGCCTCGGCCGCCGGGGCGGACCGCCAACTCTGAGCCCCGGCTGTGCCCCGCCCCGCCTGTCCGCCCGTCGCTCCCCCGGATTCGGGATCCCCGAACCGCAGCAGGTACCGTGAGCTGCGAATTCGGCGGGGAGCCGGGCGGGCACGGGCGGGGAAGGCAGAGCATGGGAGTCGAGACCGACGGGTTCGCGGCGATGCTGCGCGAGCTGAAGGAGCGTTCGGGCCGCAGCTACGGCGCGCTCGCGACCCGGCTGCACGTCAGCACCTCGACGCTGCACCGCTACTGCAACGGTGCCGCCGTCCCCACCGAGTACGCGCCGGTGGAGCGGTTCGCCCGGGCGTGCGGGGCGACCGACGCCGAACTCGTCGAACTGCACCGCCGCTGGATCGTGGCGGACGCGGCACGGCGCCGCGAGCCGGGCCCGGCGGCGGCGCAGCCGGAGACCGCGGCAGGGACGGGGACGGACGAGGCGGTGGAGGCCGTCGAGACGGTGCAGGTCGTTTCTTCACCGGCGGCGGCCGAGCGTGACCGACCGGGCAGGACCCGCACCCGGGTGCTGCTGAGCGCGGCCACGGTCGCCGTGCTGGCCGCCGCGGCGGCGGCCTTCGCCCTGCGCGGCACCGCCACCCCGACCGCCGCCCCGCCGACGAACCCGACCGCCTCCGCCGCCGTCGCGGCCCCGCCCTCCCCCGGGCCCGGCACCTCGGCCCCCACCACCCCGGCCCCCACCGCCACCGCCACGGCGCCGCCCGCGGAGGTCCCGGCCCCCTTCCACGTCAGCGTCCTGACGGACAACTGGGGCAGCGCCTGCGGCCAGTGGTTCCTGTCACCGCGCGCCCCCGGCCAGGTGGCCCCGCCCCCGGACTCCGCCGCCGCCATCGGCAGCTGGGCGGCGGCGCAGCAGGCCGTACCCGGCGGGCACCTGCGTCTGCAGCTGACCGCGCAGGGCGCCGGCGCCACCCCCGTCGTCCTGCACGCCGCGTACGTGCACGTCGTCAGCACCCAGCCGGCGCCCCGCTGGAACGCCTACACGCCCGGCTCCGGCTGCGGCGGGCAGCTCACCCCGGCCGCCTTCGCCGTGGACCTCGACGCCCCGGCGCCACGGGCCGTCCCGGTCCCCGCACAGGAGGGCAACGTCAAGGGCGCCACCTCCGACTTCCCTTACCGCGTCTCGGACACCGACCCGCAGGTCTTCCAGGTCGACGCCGCCACCCGCGCCCAGGACGTCAGCTGGTACCTGGACGTGGTGTGGAGCAGCGGCGACCGGCAGGGCACCCTGAAGGTCGACGACCACGGCCGCCCCTTCCGCACCGCCGGCGTACACGGCGCGCCGGGCTACTCGTACGAGGGCAAGTACTGGAGCCCCGCCCAGCCGGAGGACTGAGAGCCTTCCGACGAGCGTTCGACCCGCCCGGGCGGGGTGTGCGCGGAGCGTGCGCCGGGCGGGACCGTGCGCCGGGGCGGGCTCCCGTACCCTCCGGCACGGCCGGGGGGCGTCGGCCCGCCGCGGCGGCACACTGGTGCCCACGACGTCGGGGGGCGTCGGTGCGGCCTCGCCGACCGGTTCGGCACACCCCGTACAGGAGGACGCCCATGACCACAGCTCCCTCGCCCAAGGCGAGAACCGTCGCCGCGTTCCAGACGGTCGCGGGCAATCCCGGCGGCTACACCTGGCACTGGGAGGGCGGAACGCTTGCCACCAAGCACATCCGGACCACGGTGGGCGGTCGCGAGCTGATCGTCGACGTCCACCCGGACACGACCACGACCCTCGGCGGCGCCTACCTGCGCGGTGTGGACGACAGCGGAACCAACCTGCTGGACGGGACCACCCTGACCCAGCGGGACTCCGTCCTGAACCACCTGCGGACCACGTTCGCGACGCAGATCCAGACCGCCGTCACCGCCGTCGCAGCGGCGAGCCCGGCCCTGAGCGACCCGTCCTGGCGAGAGAAGAAGAAGGACGCGAAGTAGCCGCCGCGCAGGTAAGCGCAGAGTTGCGACCGGCCGCGCCCGGGTGAGCCGGGTCCAGCGCTGCCTAGCCCCGTGTGAGCAGGGCGGGCACTCCAGCGTCGGCACGTCGCCGGGGCGGTACTCGGAACTCATGCCCGCATCCTGCCCGCCCCCGCCGGCACCACCTCCGACGCCCCGTGGGCGAGCCGAGACGGCTCACTCACGGGGCGGGGTACGGGCGACGTGGGGTCAGGGGCGGGCGGCGACCGCCTCCACCTCGAACAGCACGTCGGGCGTGGCCAGGCCCGCGACGCCGATGAGGGTCTGGGTGGGCGGCTTCGTGCCCCAGCGCTCCTGCACGGCCCCGGCGATCGGGCCGAGCTTGCTGACGTCGTGGTTCACCACGTACGTCCGGAGCTGGACGACGTGGCCGAGGTCGAGCCCGTGGGCGGCGAGCGCGGTGCCGAGGTTGTCGAAGGTGCGCTTCACCTGTTCGGCGAAGTCGGCCGAGACGACCGCGCCGTCCGGGTCCGATCCGTACTGGCCGGCGACGAACACCAGGTCCGTCCCCGCGGGGACGGCGGCGGTGTGGCTGTAGCCGAACGGGACCGGGTTGTGCAGACCGTCCGGGTTGACGATGGCGTGTGCCATGACGGGTCACCTCTCGTGTGCAATGGGGCTGTTGTGGTGCAGGAAGAGCCTCGCAGCGGAACCACGACATCCTGTGTCAGGTATTCCGGTACGGTTTCCGCATGCGCGCCGATCGGTTGGTCTCGCTGGTGCTGCTGCTCCGACAGCACGGCCGGCTGTCCGCGACCACGCTGGCCCGCGAGCTGGAGGTGTCCACCCGCACCGTGCTGCGCGACATCGAGGCGCTGTCCGTAGCGGGCGTCCCGGTCTACGCCGAACGCGGCCGCAACGGCGGTTTCGCCCTGCTGCCCGGCTTCCGGACCGAGCTCACCGGCCTGAACCACGACGAGGCGCTCGCCCTGCTGGTCGCCGGATCGCGCCGCGGCGCGCAGGCGTTCGGCCTCGGCTCGGCGCTCGCCTCGGCCATGCTCAAGGTGGTCGACGCGCTCCCCGAGGACTACCGCACCACCGCGACCGGCGCGGCCCGCCGGCTGCTCATCGACCCGGAGACCGACCTGCTCGCCCGGCGGGTGGTCCCGGAGGAACTGCCCGACGCGGTCGTCTCCGAGGTCCGGCGCGCGGTGCTCGCCGGCCACAAGCTGCGCATCCGCTACGCCGCCGCGGACCGGGCCCCGGAGTGGCGCACGGTGGACCCGATCGGCCTGGTCACCGTGCGCGGCCACGGCTACCTGCTGGCCACGAGGTCCGGCGCGGACCGCACCTACCGGCTGTCCCGGATCCGGGCCGCCGAGGAACTGCCCGAGGCCGCCCAGCGGCCGGACCGGGTCGACCTGGACCGGGCGTGGCAGGAGCGCAGCACGCAGTTCCGGGCCGGCGACGACCAGGTCACCGTGCTGGTACGGCTGGACCCGGCGCGCCGCGACGAGCTGCTGGGCACCGCGGTCGCGCTCCGCTCCGAGGAGACCGACCCGGACGGCCGGCTGCGACTGGAGGTGAACTTCCAGGACCGGCGGCACGCCGAATGGGCGCTGTGGCAACTCGCCACGGGCGCCGAGGCCCTGGCCCCGCAGTGGCTGCGCGACTCGCTGCACGACCGCGCCGCCGCGATCGTCTCCTGTTACGGCGCGGCGCGCTGAGCGGGGACGCCGACCCGCTCGGGCACGCGCGGGGGTGCTAGTGCAGGACCGCGTAGACGGTGCCGGCGACGAGGGGGCCGAGGGCGGTGCCGGTGAGGACCTGGGAGAGCGTGTGCTCGCGGACGGCCACCCGGGCCCAGCCGAGGACCGCGACCAGGGCGAACCCGGCCAGCCACAGCGGGCCGTAGGCCTGGGCGAGCATCGCCAGCGCCCCGCCGAGCACGGCCACATGGGCGCTGATCTGGTACCGGGCGAGCGCGGTGATCGGCCAGATGACGGTGATGGTGGCCCACATGGCGGCCGTCATCGCGAGGAGCGGATCGGGCGCACCGGTGGCGGCCTCCAGTCCGAGGCCGACGGCCACCGAGAGGCTGACCGCGGGCAGCACGCTGACCCGCTGCTGACGATCCGTCAGATGCCGGTTGGCCCAGGTGCCGTCGCCCTTGACGTAGAGGATGTACGCCATGGGCAGGACGGCGGCGAAGAGTATCGCGATGACCGCCCAGCCGAGCCCCTTCCACCCGTAGAGCCCGCAGCCGATGGCCAGGGAGACCCCGATGATGACGTTCTTGGGGTCGATCCAGTCGGTCAGGCCGCGCGCGAGGCGGTACGCGGCGGTCGCCGGGGTCGCGGATGTCGCGGATGTCGCGGATGTCGCGGATGTCGCGGCGGCCGCCGCGGTCTCGGCAGCGGGCTCGGCGGTGGAGGTCATGGGGTGGCCTTGGTGTCGGGGTCGGCGGACGCCTGCCGATTGTCCCGTACCGGGCCTGCCCGCCTGCGCCCACTGCGCCCCTTACGGTCGGCCGCGCGCTACGCGGAACCGTCCCGGTGGCGTACGTGCAGGTGGCCGTCGAGCGGGAACTCGGGCGGCAGCGCGGACAGGACACGGTCGAAGGCGTACCCGGTCTTCTCCGCCACCCGACAGGAGGCCGGGTTGTCCACCTGGTGCAACAGCTCCAGCCGCTCCAACCGCTGTGCGCCATCAGGGCCGAGCCGGTCGAAGGCCCAGGCGGTGAGGGCCTCCAGCGCCCGCGGCGCCACACCCTTGCCCCGGGCGTGCGCGGCGGTCCAGTAGCCCACCTCCGCGGACGGGCCGCCGGGGTCCGCCCTCTTGAGGACCACATTGCCGACCAGCGGCCCACGGGGTGCGTTCGGGGCCGCTTCGAGGACCGCGAAGCTCAGCCGGTCGCCCGCCTCCCAGCCCTGCTGCTGGGTCCGTATCCAGTGCAGGGCCTCGGCCTCGTTCGTCACGACCGAGGTCGTCCAGTGGCGCAGCACGGGGTCGCGGTAGGCCTCGACGAGGGCGGCGGCGTCCTCGGGGCGCCAGGGGCGCAGGACGAGGGCGGGGGCGGTAAGTATCGCGGTCGCGTGCAGTTCGACGGTGTCGGCGGTGTCGTTCACGGGTTGATCGTATGCGGGGCCACCG
>NZ_JBSGXP010000075.1:0-39438 GCF_053610105.1 Kitasatospora sp. NPDC054939
GCGGCCCGGCTGCTCTCAGGCATTCCAGATGCCCGTCGCCGCGGTCTGCCGGACGTAGTCGGCGAAGTCCCGGGGCTCGCGGCCGAGGGCCCGCTGCACACCGTCCGCCAGGCTCGCGTTGCGTCCGTCCAGGATCAGGGTGAAGAGGTCGGCGAAGTCGCCGGGCAGCCCGGCCTCGACCAGGTACTGGCGGAAGTCCTCCAGCTCCACCGCGCGGAACGCGATCGGGCGGCCGGTCGCCCGGGACAGCTCCTCGGCCACCTCCGCGAAGCCGAGCAGCCGCGGCCCCGTCAGCTCGTAGACCTCGCCGTCGTGCCCGTCCTCCAGCAGCGCGGCGACGGCCACGTCCGCGATGTCCTCGACGTCGACGAACGGCTCGACCGCGTCGCCGACCGGCAGCGCCAACTCGCCCGACAGCACCGGCTCCAGGAAGAAGCCGTCGCTGAAGTTCTGGTTGAACCAGGCGCAGCGGACGACCGTCCAGGAGGTGCCGGTGGCCCGCACCGCGTCCTGGAGGGCCTGCTCGGCATCGAACGCGGCCTCCTCGCCGCGGCCCGACAGCAGCACCAGGCGTCGGACGCCGGCCGCCACCGCGCGCCGGGCGAGCGCGCCCACGGCCTCGACGGCGCCGGGGAAGGCGAGGTCCGGGTAGTAGGTGAGGTAGGCCGCGTCGGCGCCCTCCAGTGCGGCGTCCCAGGTGGTGGGGTCGGTCCAGTCGAAGGCGGTCTCGGCGCTGCGCGAGGCGATCCGGGCCTTCACGCCACGGGCGGTGAGCCGCTCGGCGACCCGGCTTCCGGTCTTGCCGTTGCCGCCGACGACGAGGACGGTCGCGGGGGTGGTGGTCTGGTTCGTGTCGGCGGTCATCGTGTTCTCCTCGGTCGTGGGGCCGGCTTCCCGGCTCTCGCTCACGAGGACAAGTCAATGACATCCGGAGGTCCCGAACCATGGCCGCGGCTCTCACCTCCATGTCCACCAGTCCACGGCTCGTCGGTCGCTCCGCGCATGCGCGAGCGGGGAGTGCGTGGGCGGGTGGGGCGCGTGGGCAAGTGGGGCGCGTGGGCAAGTGGGGCAAGTGGGGCGCGTGGGCAAGTGGGGCGCGTGGGCAGGTGGTGCTTGCCCGGGGGGTGCATGGGCGTAAGCGGGTGCAGGTGAAGGTGCGTACGCGGGTCGCCCGCGTCGGGCGGCCGTGCGGCGCGGTACGAGTCCTCACTCGGCGGGTACGGCTCGTCCGCCCCCGGGTACGGGGTGACGGGAGCGGCGTCCGCACTCCCCCCGCGCCTGCCACCGGGACTTCCGGCCCGCTTGAGCCGCCCGGTCCGGGGAAGGCCCGGGTAGGGCCGGGAGAAGGCCCGCGGGCCGTGGGGCCGCCGGTGCCCCGAGGGATGCTGCATGCGTGACCGAGCACGGAGGTGGGCCATGACGCACGAACTGCCCGGGAGTGACGAACTCCCGTCAGCACTGATCGACTTGGGAGTCCCGTTCGAGGACGTCAACCGACTCGTCGCGCTGCACGGACGACTCGCGGCGGACCGGGAGCTCCGCTCGGCCTTCGAACATGCCGTGGCAGCACAGGCGGCGGTGATCGGTACGCACCACCTGCCGTCCGGGCTGCCAGTGACATGGCCGGACGGGGTGAGTGAGGCCGACGGCCGGCGCCTGACGGTGCTGCTGTTCGTCGCGCTCGCCCCGCACACCCGGGCCTACCACGAGGCCCGCGGGATCCCGTCGACCGTCTCCCGGCAGACGCTCGCCGACCTGGGGCGGCAGTTGGCGGTGGGCCGGCGTCGGGGCACGGTCGGCGGCCTGGGCACCGGCTCCTGGCTGACCCTCCACTTTCGCGGCGAGTTGTACCAGTTGGGCCGCCTGCAGTTCCAGCGCCGGCATCTGCGCAAGAAGGCCGCGGAGGCTGCCAGGGCGGCCGGGTTCGGCGCGTGGTCGCTGGAACTGCACGTCCCGGACTTCCACGGCCCGCTCGACCCCGCATCCTGTGACCGTTCGCTGGCACTGGCCCGGGAGTTCTTCGCCCGACACTGGCCCGACGAGCCCTACGACACCGCGTCCATCTCCTCCTGGCTCCTCGATCCACAGCTCGCGCGCTACCTCCCTCCCGACTCCAACATCCTTCGCTTCCAGCAGCGCTTCACCTTCCTGGACGGTGGTCCCGACGAGCCGGACGACGCCGAGCCGCTGCGCTACGTCTTCGGCGACCCCGACCGTCCTGTGGAGTCGCTGCCGCGCGACACCTCCGTCCAACGGGCGGTGGTCGACCACCTGCGGGCCGGCGGGCACTGGTACGTGGTGAGCGGGTGGTTCCCGCTCTCCTCCGACCGCTGACGGCCGTGGCCATCGGAGCCGGGCCCACTGCGCGGCCCGGCCGGATTCACCGTTGCGTGCGGCGACGGGCGTTCGCCTCCTGCCTGGCCTCGCGGCGGAGCCGCTCCTCCTCGAACAGCCGTGACAGCTCCCGGTCCTCCTCGCTCGGCTCCTCCGGAGGGTCGTCGCTCTCCGGATCGATGCCCTGGGCCCGCAGTTCCGCCTGCTGCACCAGGAACGGCACCTGATCGTCGCGGTCGCTGGGGCGGGGCCCCTCCGGACCGTCCGGCCCGAACCGCACCAACTGCTCCACCCGGACGATCCGCAACCGTCGACCGCCCACCAGGATCTCGTCCAAGCGCTCACCCTCCAGCCGTTCCGCAGCCTCGGCGTAGGCGGCCCGCTGCTCCGGGTCGAGCCGTCGCCGCACCGGGTCGATCACCCGGAAGCCCAGCGCCACCGTCTCCCGGGCGCCCTGCGGCGTCCGGATCGGACCGGCGAGCCTCGGCGCCCACGGCCCGCCCGCGCCGCCGACCTGCTCGGCGACCATGAAGGCCGCCGGCAGCAGCACCCCGCCGGGGTGCGAGACCACCGCGGCGAGCGCATCCTCCCGGACCCGCCGGTCGGCGCCGTCGACTCCGTCGGCTCCCGGGGTGAGACCCAGCAACTCTTCCCTGAGGACGCCCTCCGACCTCCCGGTCGGCCGGGCCGGGTCCAGCACGAACCCGTCCCGCGGGTCCCGCGCCAGGTGGGACTCGCCGAGCGGCGCCGGATCCGGGTCACTCGGCCTTGGCGGCTCCGGCCCCTGCGGCCCGGACCGGATGAACTGCTCGGCGCGCACCACCCGGTAGCGCACCCCGCACACCGTCAGCTCGTCCAGCACCTCGCCGTCCAGCCGGACCGCCGCCGCCGAGCACTCCGCCGCCGCCCGCCCGTCACCGGCCGTCCCGGCCTCGGCCGCCGCCCTGCGGAAGGTCGACGCCAGCCCGTCGCGCACGCACTGCGGCTGCGACTCACCGAAGTACGGCAGGAGCTCCCACGCCCCGTCGGAGCGCTCCTTCGCCACACCGAAGGCCGGGCCGCCCGCCGCCAGGATCCTCGGGTAGGCCTCCCGCGCCGTCCACGCCTCGACGTCCGCGAGCACCGCGACCGGGGCGTCCGACCCGCCCACCCCGACCGTCCGGAACTCCGGTACGTCCTCGCCACGCTGCGTCATGTCCGCAGAATGGCACCGGCCTCTGAACAGGCGCAGGCATTTCCCGGCGCCCGTTCCGGCACACTGGCGTCCGAACGGTTCGAACGCCGCCGCCGGCACCCCTTCCGACCTGCACTTATGCGAGGACGGCGACGAATCGCCGACCGCCCGGCACCCCCTCCGCACCGGCGTGGGATTCACTCGATGGGGTGGCGATCGGGTACGGCCCACGTCCTCGTGGTTGACGCTCGTGCGCAGGGGGTCGGCAGACGGGTGCGCCGTCGCTATGCTGATCCGCCTCACACCTCGGCGCCGCCGCCGGACGGGGGCTTCCGGCGGGCTGCGCCCGCCTCCTGGAGACCGCCGTGACCAGTGCCGCCGCTGCAACAGCCCGCTCCTCCGCGCTCACCCGGGACGCGATACCCGGATGGTTCTTCACCGCCGACCAGGCGGTCTTCGCGCACCTCCTGAGCGGCCAGACCCGGGCGGGCACCAAGGGCGACCTCCTCGAACTCGGCACCTACCTGGGCCGCAGCGCCGTCCTGCTCGGCGACCACCTGCAGTCCGGCGAGACACTCACCGTCTGCGACCTCTTCGACTCCGAGGCGGGCGACGCCGACAACGCGGCCGAGATGGCCATGTCCTACCGCAGGACCCTGACCCGAAGCGCCTTCGAGTCCAACTACCTGGCCTTCCACCCCGAGCTCCCGACGATCGTCCAGGCCCCCACCTCGGTGCTCGCCGACGGCCGGATCGGGGCCGGCAGCTGCCGCTTCGTCCACATCGACGCCTCGCACCTCTACGAGCACGTGGCGGGCGACGTGGACGTGGCCCGGGCCGCACTGGCACAGGACGGCATCGTGGTGCTGGACGACTACCGCTCCGAACACACTCCCGGCGTCTCGGCGGCGGTCTGGGAGGCGGTCTTCACCGGCGGTCTCCGGCCCGTCCTGCTCACCCCGATGAAGTTCTACGGGACGTGGGGCGACCCGGCCGAGGCCCAGCGCCTGCTGCTCTCCCGGGACTGGCGCGCGGAGGGCTTCGCCCTGGACGAGGACACCATCGCCGGCGCACAGGTCTACCGGCTCGACCACCGTGCCCAGCAGGCCGCGCCGCCCCGGCGCTCACTGCCCCGACGCCTGGCCCTGGACCTGCTCCCGCCCGCGGCCACCCGCGCGACCCGCCGGGTCCTGCAGGCGGTGCGCGCTGCGCGGCGCAGCACGGTGACGGCCTGACGGGGAGGGAGTTCAACGGCGCGGAGCGGGGCCGGGTCGCGCGCCCCGGACCCGTTCCGGCTCCGGCTCCGATACTGGCTTCGGTTCCGGCTACGGACCGACCTCGCCGGTGCACCGGCGCTGCACCGGCGCGGCCCGAAAACCGGGTGCCCGGCGACGGGCCGTCGGCTAGCCTCCGCGCATGACCTGGCTGCCCGACGACTTCGTCCACCCCCTCCGCGCCGAGCTCCCCGGCGGGTTCCACCTGCGCCCGATCAAGGGCTCCGACACCGACCTCGACTACCCGGCGGTCATGGGGTCACGCGAGCGGCTCTGGTCCGTCTACGGGGAGGCCTGGGGCTGGCCCCCGGCCACCATGACCGTCGAGCAGGACCGGGAGGACCTGATCCGCCACGAGGTCGAGATCGAGGCTCACGAGTCCTTCAACTACGCCCTTTTCGACAATGCCGAAACGGTACTTCTCGGCTGCGTGTACATCGACCCTCCGCAGAAGTCCGGATCGGACGCCGAAATCTCCTGGTGGGTGGTCGACGAGCACATCGGGACCGCCCTGGAACGGGACCTCGACGCCCTCGTCCCGCGCTGGCTCGCGGAGGAGTGGCCCTTCACCCGGCCCAGCCTGATCGGCCACACCATCTCCTGGAAGGAGTGGCTGGCGCTGCCCGACCGCCCGGGGACGACCACGGCCGGCTGAGCCGCGACGCGGGCGCTTCCGACCCTCGGGCCCCGCACCGCTCGCATCGTTCGCACCTCCACGGCACCGCACTCCCGCGTTCCCGCCCCGAATCGAACCGCCCCGCCCCGCCCCGCCCGGACCCTCCGTCCGCGGCGGGGTTTTCGCGTCTCGACGCCGAATTCCCATGACTAGTCATACGCATATCCCTCGTGCGGGGGGAATCACGGAAAAGATTTGGCTACGGAACATTAAAGCCCGCATAGTGAGAGGGGATCAGTTCGCCCTAGAACTGACCAAGTTTCGGCAAAGTACCGTCGTGTCGCCCGGAGCGCCACTCCACGGTGTGCGCCGCGCGCACCGCTCGGCGGCACTCCCGACCAGGCAGGAGAACAGACCTTGCGTCACACGAGCAACTCGACCGACCACGGGCGCCGACTGCGCGAGGCCGTCGCCGAGCCCGGCACCACCCCGCTCATCGGCGTCTACGACATGTACTCGGCGTCGATCGCCGCAGAGCACTACGACGGCATGTTCGTCTCGGGCTTCGGGTTCGCGGCCTCCTACTACGGCCTGCCCGACATCGGCTTCATCGCCTGGCCCGACATGGTGGCCTTCGTGGAGCGGCTGCGCGGCGCCTTCCCGCAGCACCACCTGCTGGTCGACATCGACGACGGCTACGTCGACCCCGAGGTCGCCTGCCACGTGGTGCGCCGACTGGAGCGGATCGGCGCCTCCGGCGTGATCCTGGAGGACCAGAAGCGTCCGCGCCGCTGCGGGCACGCCGACGGCAAGCAGGTGCTGCCGCTCGACGAGTACCTCGACAAGCTGCACCTGGTGCTCGCCGCCCGGACCGACCTGGTCGTGGTCGCCCGGACCGACGCGACCGAGGAGAGCGACATCCTGCGCCGTGCCGAGGCCCTGGCCGCCACCGATGCGGACGTGGTCCTGGTCGACGGAGTCCGCAGCGAGGAATGGATCCGCCGGATCCGGGAGGTCGTCGACGGCAAGCCGCTGCTGTTCAACCAGATCGCCGGCGGCAAGTCCCCCCGCCTCTCCCTCACCGAGCTGACCGACCTCGGGGTGGAGGTCGCCATCTACAGCACGCCCTGCCTGTTCGCCGCCCACCGGGCCATGGACGAAGCACTCGCCGGCCTCAAGGTCGCCGACGGCCGACTCCCCGCCAGCACGGGCGGTGAGTGCCAGATCGGCGTCCGCGAGTCCACCGAGCTGCTCGAACGGAACATCGCCCGGGGCCGGCTGCCCGAGGCGGTGACGGCATGACGCCTCCCGCCGGGGCCGCGGCTCCGCGCCGGGGGCGTCCAATCCCCTTGCAGGGGCCACGACCGCAACTTCCCCGGCAGCGGACTGCTGCGGTGACCTTCACCGCCATGGCCGCGGTCTGCGCGGCGCTCGCCACCGGCGCGGGCCAGGCCGCCGCCGACGGCAGCCTGGTCACCCTGATCGACAACTCCCACTCCGACTCCGTGGTGGAGATCGACCGCACGGCCAATCTCCAGACCGGCAGCGGTTCGGCCGGCAGCGACCTCGCCGACGCTGCCGCCGGCCGCACCGGCACCGTCCTCGGACTCGGCCGGAGCGCACTCACCGACGGCTCGCGCTCCGACACCACCGAGGCTGTGCCCACCGCCGACGCCACGCGCTCCGATGTCGCGACCGCCGACGGCAGACCGGAAGCACCCGCGTCCACAGCTCGCCGGCCCACCCCGGCCGGACTGGTCGACTCCCTGCTCGGCCCGCCTGCACTCCCCGGCCACCGGAGCGCCGCCCCCGTTCACGGCGGCAGCGGATGAGCCGCCTCCAGCGGAGCGGGGTCGGCGGATCAACCCCACCGTCCCCTCCTCCCACGCTGTCTGTCGGGCGAACCGCGACACCGGTGCCGACCCCGCCGACCCCGCCACCCCAACCACCCTCGGTACCCCCGCCGGCCCAACCGCCCTCGGCACCCCCACCCCGCGCCCGGGGCGGCGCGCGAGCGGCACGGCTGCGCCGGATCCTCGACCCGTACCTCGTGGCGCTCGCCTCCACCGTCGGACTCGCCACCGCTCTACCGGACACCGGACCGGCGGCCGTGGCCGTCGGCCACGGATGCGACCTCGCCGTGGGACTGCTCTTCTTCCTCTACGGCGCCAAGCTGTCGGCGCGCGAGACGCTCGGAGGTCTGCGACACCTGCGGCTGCACCTTCTCGTCCTCGCCTGCACCTTCGCCCTCTTCCCGGTCCTGGGTCTCGCGATGGGTCTCGCGACGGCCGCACTGACGCCCCACACGCCGGGCGAGGACCTGCGCACCGGGGTGCTCTTCCTGTGCCTCGTACCGTCCACCGTCCAGTCCTCGGTGGCGCTCACGTCGGCGGCCCGGGGCAACGTGCCCGGCGCCATCTGTGCCGGCACCTACTCCAGCCTGGCCGGCCTCCTGCTCACACCGCTGCTCGCCGCGTGGATGTTGAGCTCGCACACCGCACTCTCCGCCGACGGCCTGCTGCACATCGGCGGGCAACTGCTCGCCCCCTTCCTGGCGGGCCAGCTGCTCCGGCCGCGGCTCGGCGCACCCCTCGCCCGCCACAAACGCGCGCTCGCCGCGGTGGACCGCGGGTCCATCCTGCTGGTGGTCTACGCGGCCTTCAGTGCCGCGGTCGACCAGGGCAGTTGGAACCGGACCAGCGGCCCGGACCTCCTGGTGCTGCTCCTGGTGCTCTCGGTCCTGCTCGCCCTGACCGCAACCGGCGCCCGTCTCGGGGCACGGATGCTCGGCCTCGACCCGCCGTCCCGGATCACCGCAATCCTCTGCGGCTCGCAGAAGAGCCTCGCCAACGGACTCCCCATGGCCACCGTGCTCTTCGACGGCCGACCCGGTCTTTCGGTACTGCCCTTGATGCTCTACCACCAGCTCCAACTGATCGCCGGGGCGCTCTTCGCCGGCCACTGGGCCAGGGCGCCCGACCACGGCCCGGCAGCGGCTAACGAACCTCCACCGCACGCTGCTCCGACTCCCCGTCCCGGCGCAGCCCTCGCTCCCTCCGGTTCAGGCCAGGCTCCGCCGGCGTCGGGCCAGGGGCCGTCGCCGTCGGGCCAGGCTCCGTAGGCGTCGGGCCAGGCGTCGTCCCAGTGGGGTCAGGGACCGTCCGAGCATCGAGGCGCCGCCGGAGCCCCCGCCTGAGGCGGGCCGAGGCCCCCGGCACCCACCCGAGCGCCGCGATGCGCCCGCTCACGTCCTCGGGCCAGGCCGTCGACCGGTCGGCCAGGGCGAGCACCGCCGCGTACGGGCGATGCCCCTCCCGGAGCCGCCGGGTCAGGGTGTCCAGCAGTCGGTCCAGCGCCACCGCGTCCGTCGCCGGGTGCTCGGCGACGAGACGCAGCAGGCAGTTGTCGTTCCACGGCGTGTTCCGCCGCTCCATCAACTCGACCAGGAGATCCGCGGGCGCAGCGGGGTTGCGCCCGATCGCGTGCGCGACGAACGGAAGGGGGTTGCGCGCGAGCACCCGAAGCACCTCCGCGTCCGTGGCGCGCTGCGCCAACCGCCGGTAGTCGGCGCCGTCGTGAAGGTGATCGAGGGCTTCGAATTCGTTCATGGGTGCGGACGACCCTAACAGCGACCGCCCGAGGCCCCGTAAGGGATTTCGGGCCGGCCACCACCTCACGCCGAACTCCCGAACGCGCTGCGCCGATACTCCCGTCGGCGCGTGCGACCGGAACGGCGACCCGCGCCGGACCGGCCGCGCCCGGAACCGCGCTCGTGCCCCGGCCCGCCGTCAGAGGCCCGCGTCGGCCGGTGCGCCCGGCCGGTGCCGGTCGCAGAACCAGCCGCCCGGGTAGAGCCTCGCGCCCTCCTTCCGGCACGGGATCCGACCGGCTGAACAGATCTCCGGTTCCACCGTGCGCAGGGGCGGCCGTTCGGGCCGGGCAGGCACGGGTGCCGGCGGGGGTATCAGGTCGGGCGACCGGCGCTGAGCCGGTACCCGGGGCACCACGGACGGAGCGTCGACGACCGAGGCGGGGTCGTCGAGCAGACAGTGGATTCGGTCGATCAGCGGCGTCTGCGGGTCGATCGTGTTCCGGAGCATGGTGATGCCGTCCCGTCGATGGATTCGCTCGCTTCGGAAAGCCGCGCCGGCGGCACGGTGGGGGAATTGCGGCTCGAAGCCGTGCCGATGCCCGGCACGGCCGCTGACGAATGGACCGCCGACCGGGGCTTCTCCCGCCCCGCCGTCGGCCAGCCCGGCACGCGGCATTTCGTCGCGGCCGGGCTCGGTCCCGGCTGCGGCCCGGTGCCCGTCGCTCTCGGCGGCCCGGGCGTACCGTTCGCGGTACGCCTCGTGTACGTCGGTCTCGGAATACGTCGGATCGTTGTGAGAGGATTCACCGTCGTGCTCGTTCATGGCAAGCTCTTTTCTGCCATCAACCGTACGGACGGGATTCCAACGCTCTCGACGCCGCAATCCCTCCCGGTTCTCTCCCGTTTTCGCTCCGGTTCGAAACATCGGCCGAAAATGATCGGAGTTGGCACCCCACCCGTCACAGGCACATCGGCGGCCACGGGCCACCGAGCCATCACCTCGCGGCCACCCCTGGTTCACGGACCGCTATACTCACCCGCTCCCCCGGCATTCCGTCACCCCTGACACGAGCACGCGGAATGAACGAGCCGCACGCCGGCCGGACAACGAATCAGCCATTCCCTCAGTCCGACCACACCCGCTCCCCGGCTCATGGCCGTGAACCGGCAGCAGAAATCGCCGCCTCCGGCCGGCCTCTCCGGCATCTGCGATCTCCCGGCGACGCCGAACCACGAAGCCTCCCGAACGAGCCGACCGCGCCCACCCGCGACCACTCCTATTGCGCCCCGCCGCCCGGACCCGGCCCACCATTCCCGGTGCGGCCGCACGAAGGGGAGCGGCCCCGAATCGACAGGCCCGCATTCACCGCGGTGCCCCCACCTGGATTCCGGACCGCGGGACCGTCGCCCTTCGTCGGAAGCATCCGCCGCGATCCGGTGAACGCGACCGAAGGCGAAGAACGTCCCTCCCTCACCCCGCAGATCCGGCAGGCAACCGAAACGGCCGCCGCCCGGCGCGCAGGGCTTGCCCCCGGCCGTGCCCGATCGGGTTCCTGTCCGCCGTGAACCGCACTGTCGAACGTCGGCCATTGGACATTGGACATTGGCACGGGGGCCAATTCCACGCCCGCCTCAGCACTGTCCCCGTCGGCCGCAGCGACAACGGCTGAGCACTGCAGCGGCAGCGGTACTCGGTCCTGTACGAGTTCGATGCCTGTTGTGCGGCACTCGGCCTGAGGCCGAACCGGCACGCGATTACGGCACGAGGTCGCATTCGCACCCCGTCCCATCGGTTCGTATTGCCGTGTTGGCACGGCCGCTCAGCCGTTCGTCGGCGGCTTCACGGGGCCTGTCCCCCCTGCACCCCCGCGCTCAGGTCGCGGTGGGAGGACGTGCTGCGGCAAGTCCGGCGATCGTTCGAAGCCTCGTGAAGGACGAGGCGCAGTACTCCTCGTTGATCAAGGGAGTGATCCCGTCGAGTCCGCAGGGCACGCCTGGAGGAGGGAGGCCTCGTCGTGGTCGAGTCCGCCGTTCCACGCGCTCTGGACAAGGCCGGCGACGTCGGCGTCCAGGAGGAACAACTCCAGCCCCCGACGTCCACCCCGCGGACGCTCGGGGGATACAGCGCGCACCGGTCCTCCTCGAACTGCCGGGACGGTCGGTCCTCGGGCTGTGCTCCGCCCCGGTCCACGGCCGGCGTCTCTCCCGCCCTACGGTGCGAGCGCACCCGCCGTACGCGCTCGTTGATCAGGGACAGGTCCGAAGGGTGGTCGGCGGCTCGGTCCGGCATGGACATCGCCGCGGTGCGGCGCCCCTGCGGTCACTGCGCCGGGTCCGGCCGGCCGGTGGGGGCGCTGTCCTCGTGGTCGTTGTCGGCAGGAGTGGAACCGGCACGGGTGGAAGCGGCACGGGTGGCGGACCGGGCCGCACCACCGGCTCAACGGGCGCCGGGCCGCGGGGGACGGGGCCAGGGGCTGTGGCCGGGCACGGTGGTGTCGGGCGGGTCGGTGTCGAGGGTGCGCCACATCAGGCCGGCGCGGTAGCCGTGGGCGCCGGCGCCGCTGCCGTCGGGCCAGGTGCCGGCGTACCAGAGGTAGGTGAGTTCGCGGGCCGCGTCGGTGCCGGGGGCGGGGGTGACGGTGCCGAGGCGTTCGGCGGCCCGGCGGCAGTGCTCCTCGGCCAGGCCAGTGGCCCGAAGTTCGTGTTCGTCGACGCCGGTGAGGGCGGCCGAGGTGCCCAGGAAGGCGGTGAGGTCGAAGCGGTCGGGGAAGCCCTGCTGCGCGGAGGGGTCCGCCGCCACGGGGCGGCCAGGAGGTACGGAGAGGCCGGGGCGATGGGGAAGGCCGGCGATATCGGAGAGGTCGGGGGAATCTGTGAGGTCGGGGGAATCGTCGGGCTTCGGCATCCGGGTGCCTCCACGGCTGTCCGCTGCGTGACCGTGACATCGAGCTGATCCGATCGATCGTGTCGGCTCCGGGGAGGCCGCAGGCCGGCCGACCGGAAGTGCCCGATCCTGATCGATGCCGCCCTTCCGGTACTCGACCTGGAACGCCGGCGACCGTTCGGATCCGCGCGGCGACCGGAGCTGGAGCCGAGCACGGGCGGCGCGGGGCGGTGCGGTGCGGGGCGGCAGCGCCCGGGGGGTACCCCGCTCGGGTCAGCCCGGCAGGCGGCCGCGGCGATGGGCTGCGATCTTCGGAGACACGGCTGTCCGCCGCCGCACGTCGACTCCGCCGAGCGCGGGCGGCGCCCGGAGACCTCACTTCCCGGAAACCTGGAGGCCCCGAATGTGGGACGCGCCCCCCGCCCCCGCTCCCCCGCCGGGCGCTGTCGAGTTCCTGCCGGTGCTCGACATGCCCGAGCCCGGGCAGCAGAACCGGCTGACCGTCCTCGTGCGACTGCTGCTGCTGATCCCGCAGTTCATCGTCGTCTGGGTGCTGTCGGTGGTCGCGTTCTTCGTGGTGGTGATCGGCTGGTTCGGCGCGCTGGTGCTGGGCCGGCTGCCGGACTTCGCCGCGACGTACCTGTCCGGGTACGTCGCGTACGGGACCCGGGTGAACGCGTACGCGATGCTGACGCTCGACCGGTACCCGCCGTTCGCCTTCCACGCGCCGGACTATCCCGTCCAGGTGGAGATGCGGCCGGGCGAGCTGAACCGGCTCGCGGTGTTCTTCCGACTGATCCTGGCGATCCCGGCCGCGATCATCCAGGGGGTGCTGGCCAGCGGGTGGTGGACGGTCTCGTTCATCAGCTGGCTGGTCGTACTGGTGCTGGGGCGGATGCCGAGGCCGCTGTTCGAGGCGACCGCGGCGATCGTGCGCTACCGGTACCGCTACGAGGCGTACCTGCTGATGCTGTCGTCCGCCTACCCGAAGGGGCTCTTCGGCGAGGACGAGCGCACCCTGCTGGGCGGCCCGGTCCCGGGCTGGACGGGCGCAGGCGCAGGTGCCGGGGCGGGGGCAGGAGCGGGAGCAGGAACGGCAGCCGGTGCAGGAGCGGGGGCGGCGGCAGGAACGGCGGCCGGTGCGGGCGTGGACATGGGCAAGGGTGCGGTGCCCGGCCCGATCGGCGGCGGCGCCGCCTCGGCGACCCGGCCGCTGGTGCTGAGCGGTGCCGGGCGCGGCCTCCTGGTGGTGTTCATCCTGATCGGGATCGTGAGCTGGGGCACGTCCTCGCTGACGGGCTCGATGGACTGGGACGACAAGGACAACGACAACCTGAGCGGCGCCCCGCGGGTGGTCGGGCAGCTCGTCCCCGGACCGGCCGGGAGCTCGGCGGGCCGCTGACGGGCACCTCCGCGGCGGCCCGCCGAACACCGCGGCGTCGCCGAACAGCACCACCCCGACACCACCGTCCGACGCCACCGTCCCGACCCACCGCCCGAGGCCGGCGCGGGCATGCCGGCGGGGCGGTGGTGCCGGCCCACGGAGTGCGGGTCAGCCGGGTCCTCCCGCCGCCCCGGTACGGAGCCGACGGATCGTGGCCGGCGTCAGCCGCCGTCCCAGCACGTCGAGCGCTGCCAGCACCTCGGCCAGCGCCTGCGGGTCGTCGGTGCCGAGCGCCCGGACGAGCGCGTCGTCGATCGTGGCACCGGCGACCTCGATCCGCCGGGGTGTGAGCTCCGGGGCCCGCCGGACCAGCATGCGACGGCGGTCCGCGGGGTCGACCTCGGTGACGATCGATCCGGCTTCGCGCAGCCGGGCGACGGCGGTGGACACCTGGCTCTGCGTCCCGAGCGCGAGGCCGACTTCGCGGCCTTCCTCGGCCACGACCTGACCACGTTGCGCCTGAGCGCCCTCGGCCCCGCCGAGGCCGACGCGCTCGCCACCGGTCCGACCCTGGTGGTGCCGGCCGTCGGGCTGACCACCGATCCGGCGGTCTACAGCTATCGCTGCGCCGAGGTGCTGGCCGAGCGGCTCGGAAGGGACGCCGCCGTACTGCCCGGCGGCCACAACGGCAACCTGACCCACCCCCGGGCCTTCGCCGCGGGGCTCGGCGAGGTGCTCGACCGGGCGCTCACGGAACGGCTCGCGGCGCGCCGGGCCGGCTGACCGCCCGGCGGGACTCCCCCACACCCGTACCCGCACCGGCGCCCGCTCCCGCTCCCGCTCCCGCTCCCGCTCCCGCTCCCGCCACAACGACGACGTCGGCCTCCAGGACCGTGGTCAGGTCCTGGAGGCCGACGTCATGGACGACCGCGTACCCGCGGCTCTCCCGCCGGTTCGGGCGGCTCACCCGCCAGGGGTGTCCGCGGCCCGGGCGGGCCGGAGCCGAGCGGGGTCGTACGATCCGTGCGGATCGTGCGGGTGGTACGCGTTGTACGGGTTGTGCGGGTTGTACGCGTTGTGCGTGCCGGAACGTCAGAAGGTGAGGTTCCAGGCGTCGATCTTGCCCACGTCGGACGAGGCGATGTCGCGGACCCGGAGCTTCCAGGTGCCGTTGGCGGCGTTGCCCGAGGCGTTGACCGTGTAGGTCTTGATGACGTTGTCGGCGCTGTCGCTGTTGGCGAAATCCTCCAGCAGGTGGACGGTGCCGTCCGGCGCGACCAGCGAGACGACCAGGTCCCCGCGGTAAGTGTGCTTGATGTCAACGCCGACCTTGAGCGCGGCCGGCGCGTTGCCGGTCACGCCGCTGACCGTGAGGGAGCTCTCCACGGTGGCGTTGTCGTTGACGGTGACGTCGGTGAGGTTCTCGAAGTACTTGCCGGGCGGCGGGGTGCTGCCGACCGCCTTGAGGGCGTCGACCTGGCCGTCACCGAAGAAGCCGTTGTTGGCCGTGGTGCCGGTGCAGCGGCTGTCGGACGGGCAGGCGGTGTCCGTGGCGTCCGAGGCCAGGCGGGCCCGGATGTCGGCCGGGGTGAGCGACGGGTTGGCGCTCGCCATCAGCGCGGCGACGCCCGCGACGTGCGGGGACGCCATCGAGGTGCCGTTCATGTTGCCGTACTTGCCGCCGGGCAGCGTGGAGTAGACGCCGTTGCTGCCGTCGCCACCGGGGGCGGCGACGTCGATGACGCTGCGGCCGAAGTTGGAGTACGAGGCCTTGACGTTGCCCTTGCCCATCGCCGCGACGGTGACGACACCGGGCAGCTCGGTCGGGATGTCGATGCAGGCGTTGGTGATGGTCCGGGTCACCGGGGTCGAGTCGTTGGGGCTCGACGTGTCGGTGGTCTTGTTCGCCAGGTCGTAGTTGCTGTTGCCGGCGGCGGCGACCTGCAGCGAGCCCTTGTTCTCGGCGTAGACCTGGGCGCGGCGGACGCCCTCGATGATGGCGGCCTGGTCCAGGTCGTTCGGGCAGTTGAACTGCCACGGGTCGGTGTAGTAGCTGTTGTTGGTGACCTTGAAGCCGTGGTCACCGGCCCACATGAAGCCGCAGACCGTGTTCTCCGCGAAGAACAGGGTGGAGGTCGGCTCGGCGATCCGGACCGCGGAGATCTTCACGGTCGGGGCGACGCCGATGACGCCCTTGCCGTTCTTGGCCGCGGCGATGGTGCCGGCCACGTGGGTGCCGTGCGTGTCGACGTCGCGCCAGGCACCGAAGCGGGTGTCGGCCTTGCCGTACGCGCAGGAGACGGAGTCGGCGGCGTTGAAGTTCGGCGCCAGGTCCTGGTGCTGGTCGTCCACGCCGGTGTCCAGAACACCCACCTTGACGGCGGACGAACCGGTGGTCACCGCCCAGGCCTGGTCGGCCTTGATCTGGGTCATGTCCCAGCGGTTGGACTCGGTCAGCGTGGTGGCCGCCTGCGTCGGGTTCGCGGGCAGCGCCGGGTTGTACGCGTCGGCCGGGACGTCGGAGGTCCGGGTCGCGCCGACCTGCTGCACCCCGCTCACGCCGCGCAGCGCGGCGGCGAAGCCGGTGGAGGCGGAGTGGGCGACGAGGACGCCGATCGCGTCGTACGCGGCGAAGACGCTGCCGCCGTTGGCGGCGACCGCCGACTTCGCGGCGGCGGTGTCACCGGGCGTGGTGATGACCAGGTACGCGCGGGTGCCTGCTGCCCAGGCAGCCGCGGCGGTGGCGGCCGTGGAGGCCTCAGCCGTGGTGGCGGAGACGGAAGTTGCGGGAGCGGTGGTCGCGGCGGTGGCGAGCGATGCGGGGATCGCCAGCGACATGGCCGAAGCGATCGCCACAGCCATGGCCGGGCGTGCGATTCGCCGGGATATCAGGGGAGACAAGTGCGTCCTCCGGGAGCACCTCGGGCGCTGGTGGCGCGCCGATCGATCACCCGTACGCCTGGCGCACGGGTGCATGGGGGATGAACGCAACATGCCAGAGTGACGGGCAGCCAGGGAAGACTTTTTCCACCTGAATTTGTCACAGGGGCGTCAACTTTTACGCACAACAATGGTTCGGACCCGGCCGAGCGTTCCGCCGCCCGGCCCCGTCCGCGGAGCATCAACCGCGCCCTCGACGAAGTCGCCCGAAACGGCACCGCCGCCGGGGCGGAGTGCCACGGCGGCGGTGCGTGAGATGCGCGTGCGGTGCGTGAGGTGCGGTGCGGTGCGCGGTGCGGTGCGTGAGGTGCGGTGCGGTGCGCGGTGCGGTGCGTGAGATGCGCGGTGCGGTGCGTGAGGTGCGTTCGGCAGGAGAGACCGACGCGCGGCTTCCCGGCGACCGGGTGTCAGTCCACCAGGTTGACCGGGCGGTGGGCGTGGTAGCCGTCACCGGACTTCAGACCGTACGCGTGGGTCTTGACCCGGGTCCCGACCTTCCCCGCCTGCTCGTAGGCGACGTAGGAGGTGTGCTTGCTGTCCGTCCAGTGGTCGAAGATGACCACGTGACGACGGTTCGAGTCGTTGCTGTTGGCCTTGATGACCAGGTCGCCCTGGCGCAGCGCCGACATCGCGATCGGCTTGGTCCAGCCGTCGTTCTTCAGCGACACCGTGTTCGGCCCGGACTTGGGCAGCTTGAGGGCCATCGAGACGTAGCCCGAGCAGTCCTGCCGGTAGCCGTCCTTCCAGTTCTTCTTCTGGCTGTACGGGACCTGCTTGCCGTTGTTGTCCTTGAGCCAGACCTTGGCGCGCCGGATCATCTCCGCCCGCTTCATCTTCGGCGCGGCGGCCCGGAGGCCGCCGGTCGCGGCCGGGTCGGTGGTGGACGCCGACCCGTCGGTGGTGTCCGGGACGGTCACGCCGTCCACGGCGTCCACCGCGGTCGGGGCGGCGACGGCGGTGGACCGGAAGGCGACCTGGGCGGCCGCCTCGGCGGCAGCGGGGCCGGTGAGGGAGAGCGAACCGAGCAGGGCGGTGGCGGCGACCGCCGGGACGGTCCAGCGACGGATGCGACGGATGCGGTTGATGGTGTTCAAGGTGTTCTCCTTCGGTTTCCGATGGTGTGTCACCGGTCGTGGGGTGGGTTCGCGGGAAGTCGGCGGGGCAGGCTGGCCCTGCGTCGCAGCGCGGCGCCCGCTGCCGGTTTCCCGGGACGGGCTCGGTCAGCCCAGGTGGGCCAGGCGGCGCAGGGCCGCGCGGTCGCCGTGGAAGACGTTCGCGTCGACCTCGGAACCGACGCCCGGCACGTTCGCGCGGTCGGTGTACTGCCAGAAGTCCCAGCCCTCGGCGCCGGGCAGCGGTCGGGGCGGGGTGCTGCCGTAACGGGCGAGCCAGACCCGGTGACCGCTCAACTCCTTCGTCCCGCCCAGGCACTCGTCGACGAAGTTGCGGCGCGTGTAGACGATCGGCGACGTTCCGGAGACCTTCTCGACCCGCTCGACGAACGCCTTCACCTCGGCGAGGCGCAGCCGGTGGCCGTCGCGCTCGCACTCCTCCAGGTCCAACACGGGCGGGAGTTCACCCGGCTGGGTACCGGTGAAGCCCTCACGGCGCAGCACGCCCAGGAAGTGGTCGGCCTGCGCCGCGCCGCCCTTGTCGGCGGTGAAGTAGTGGTAGCCGGAACGGATCAGGTCGACCGAACGGGCGCCGGCGAGGTCACGGGCGAACCAGCCGTCCGTGAAACCGGTGCCCTGGGTGGCCTTGAGCATCACGAAGGACTGGCCGCCCCTGACCACGGCGGGCCAGTCGAAGGGCTTGCGCTCCCGGTCGGCGTGGTCGCCGTGGTAGGTGTCGAAGCCCCGGACCTGGTAGGCGTCCGGCCCGGTGCCGACCCGGTCGGCGCCGATGGCCGGGGTGGTGGCCAGGGCCGAGACGAGCGCGAGGGCGAGGACGGTCAGCCTGCTGGTCGCGCAGAGCTTCGTACGGAGCCCGAGGGGGAGACGGGGCTTCACTGGCGTTCTCCTCTGCTGTGGTTCACGAGGGAGTGGGGTGGTCGGGTGGGGTGGTCGGTCCGGTCTTGGGGTGGCGGGGTGGTCGGGTCGGGTGGTGGTGCGGTGGTCGGGTCGGGTGGTGGTGCGGTGGTCGGCTCGGGCAGGCATTCGATGGATTGCCCGGTGCTGCGGCTGGTCGTTCGCCGGGTCCGCCGCTGCTCGGCGGGTGGTGGTCGACCGCCCGGTGAGAGCTTCGCCCGATCGCCGGCCGGGATGAACCGGTTGCCTGTTGTCGCCCCGAGCCGACCCCGCGACAACCCCTCCCACCTGCTGCTCTCACTCCAACGAGGGGATTGTCCGCACACGCGTGACCCCGCTCCCGGGCCGTCGTTGACCGGGCTGAGCCGAGGACAACCGGGGGGCAGCCACCATGGCGCGGGAACGGCACGACCGGACGCCCAGTCAGGAACACCGTCGCGAGGACGGGCGGGCCGCGGCAGGCGAACCGCATGCCGCCGCCGGCGAGGGCCCCCGCCCCCACCGGGGACGGGTGGGCCCCCAGGGGCAGGCGGGCAGCCGCGAGCCGGGCGACTCGCTCGGCTTCGGCACCGCACTGCGCGAACAGCGCCTGGCCGCGGGCTGGTCGCAGGCCGAACTCGCCCGGCAGGTGCACTACGACAAGAGCCACATCAGCAAGGTCGAGAACGGCGACAAGCCCGCCACCGCCGACTTCGCCCGTGCCTGCGACCGCGCCCTGCGCGCGGACGGCGTGCTGCTGCGGCTCGCCACCCAGGGTCTCTGCCCGTACCCGGGGCTGGCGGCCTTCGGGGCGGCCGACGAGCGCTGGTTCCACGGACGGGCCCGGGCCAGGGCCGAACTGCTGGGGCTGCTCGCCGACCGGGCCGAGGACCGCGGCGGGCCCGTGATCGTGGTCGGACCGTCCGGGGCGGGGAAGTCCTCCCTGCTGCGGGCCGGGCTGGTGCCCGCCCTGCGGCGCGGTGACCTCGCGGCGACCGGTCCGACCGCGCCCGCCGTCCTCACGCCGACGGCCCAGCCCCTCGAACAGCTACACTCCCCCGCCGCCGACCGGGCCGCCGTGTGGATCGTCGACCAGGCGGAGGAACTCTTCACGCTCTGCACCGATCCCGAGCAGCGGCGGGCCTTCCTTGACGAGCTCTGCCACGAGGCCGGCCCACAGGGCTCCCGGCTGGTCGTCCTCGGCGTCCGGGCGGACCTGTACGGGCACTGCCTGGCGCACGAGGGCCTGCTGCGCGCGGTGCGGCACGGGCAGGCGGCGCTCGGCCCGATGACCCCCGGCGAGCTGGCCGAGGCGATCACCGCGCCGGCGAGCAGCGCCCGGCTGGACCTCGAACCGGGGCTGCTGGAACTGCTGCTGACCGACCTCGGGCTGACCTCCGACAGCTCGCCGGGGCACGTCGGCCGTCCGGACCGCGGCGCCGGGAGCGGGAGCGGGGTGGGGACCGGGAGCGGGAGCGGGGTGGGGACCGGGAGCGGGAGCGGGGTGGGGACCGGGAGCGGGAGCGGGGTGGGGATGGCCGGGGTGGACCACCGCTCCCCCGCCGCGCCGAACGGAGGCCGCAACGACGCCCGCGGCGCCGACGTTCGCAGCGGTGATGGCAGCAACGGTGACGGTCACCACGGTGACAGCCCCAGCGCGGACGGCAGCAACGCCGACAGGAGCGGCGGCCGCGGCGCATCACCCGGCGACGGCCCCGACACCCGTCCGTCCGGCTACGACCCCGGCGCGCTGCCGCTCCTGGCACACACCCTGCGGGCGGTGTGGCAGGCACGGACGGGCCGCTCGCTCACGCTGGCCGGCTACCGGGCGATCGGCGGGGTGCACGGCTCGGTCGCCGCCACCGCCGAACGCGCCTGGCAGCGGCTGGAACCCGCCGAACGGTCCGTCGCGCAGCGGGTACTGCTGCGCCTGGTCCACCTCGGGCCGGAGGGCCAGTGCGCCCGCCGGCGGGTGGCACGGGAACGCCTGCTCGCCGCCGGTGCCGACCCGCGACCGCTGGAACACGTGCTCGCCTCGTTCGCCGCCGACCGACTGATCACTCTGGACGCCGACGGGGTGACCCTCTCGCACGAGGCACTCCTGCGCGCCTGGCCCCGGCTGCGCGGCTGGATCGAGGACGGCCGGGCCGGACTGCGGCTGCACCAGCAACTCGCCCAGGACGCCGAGTACTGGGCCGAGGCCCGGCGGGACCCCGCCCTGCTGTACCGGGGCAGCCGGCTGGAGCCGGCCGAGCACTGGGCGGCGGACGGCGGGAACCGGGACCTGCTGTCAACGTTGGAGCAGGAGTTCCTGACCGCCTCCACCGAACGGGCCGGACTGGAACGGGCGGCCGAACGGCGCCGGGTGCGGACCCTGCGCCGGCTGGCCGGGGCGCTGGCGGTGCTGCTCGTGTTCGCCCTGCTGGCCGGATCGTTCGGCTGGTACCAGCGGGGTGCGGCGGCCACCGCCAACCGCGCCAACCTGGCCCGTGCCCTGGTGGCCGACGCGACACAGAACGCGCCCCGCGATCCGTATGCGGCCGTACTCCAGTCCGTCCAGGCCCGGCGGCTGGCCCCGGCCGAACAGCCGGAACTGCGGCAGCAGGCGGAGGACGCCGTCCTCAGCGCGCAGGCGCAGTACCTGACCGGGCGGATCGGCGGTTTCGAGTGGGGCGTGAACGCGCTGGCGCTCAGCCCGGACGGACGGCTGCTGGCCACCGGCGACTCCAGGGGGCGGGTCCGGCTCTGGGACACGCACACGCTCCAACCGGCGGCCGAGTTGCTGGGAGAGATCGGCTCACCGGTGCAGGACCTGCGGTTCAGCCCCGACGGCACGGTCCTGGCGGCCGTCCTGACCCGGGACCAGGCACGGCGCATCCTGCTCTGGAACCCCGCCGAACGTCGACCGCTGCCCTCTCCCGTCATGCCGCTCAGCACCACGGGGAAGCCGTCGGTCGCCAAGCGGGTGGCCTTCAGCGCGGACGGCAGGCTGCTGGCGGCGGGGAGCAGCGACTCCGACCTGCCGGGGCGGGTGTGGGTGTGGCGCACCGGGGCCGCCGAGCTGCCGGTCCGCACGCTCACCGACCAGCAGGGGGTCATCCAGGCCCTGGCGTTCGGCCCCGGCCGCCTGCTCGCGAGCGCCTCGACCGACGGCACGGTGGTGGTGCGGGACGTGGAGCGGGTCGCGGGTGGGGCTTCGGGCGGCGCTGCGGGCGGAGGGCCGGGTGAGGTTGCGGGTGGGGCTTCGGGCGGAGGGCCGGGTGAGGTGGCGGGTGGGGCTTCGGGTCGGGCCGGCGACGGAGCGTCGGGCGGTATGTCGGGCGGTACGCCGGGTGCGCCGGGTGGGGCCTCGTCGGTGGCGCAGGCCGGTCCGTCGGCCGTGGGTCGTCCGTCCGACGGCGCCGCCGAGCCGTCCTCGGCACTGCTGGGGCGGGTGCGCGACCCCCGGTCGCTGGCGTTCGCCCGCGACGGCTCGCTGCTGGCGGTCGGCGACGGGACCGGTGGCATCCGCCTCTGGCGTCCTGCGGTTCCGGACGGGGTGGTGTCACCGGAGGCCGCGGCAGATTCGGCCACGGCGGTGACCGACCTGGCCGATGCGCACACCGACGCCGTCAACGCGCTGGCGCTGATGCCCGACGGGGCCACCCTGGTGTCGGCCGGAGGCGACCAGGCGGCCCGCGTCTGGAACCTCGCCGACGGCCGGATGACCGCCGAACTGCGCGGCCACCCCACCTTCGTCCTGGGCCTGGCCGTCGGCGGCGACAACCGCACGGTGGTCACCTCGGCCGGCTTCAGCCGACCGGCGGGCAGTGTGCTGCTCTGGGACCTGCGCCGAACCCCCGACCTGGCACCGGGCCCGGGTCGGCCGCCGGTCACCGCCGTCGCCGTCGTCAGCGGCGTCCGAGGCGTTGGCGGAGTGGGCGGCGTTGGCGGAGTGGGCGCCGGCCGGGACGCGGGCGCGGGCGGCGGCGGTCGGGCGGCCGTGGGAACGGCGGACGGCCGCACCGCGCTGCGGGAACTCGACGGCGAGCACCGCGTGCTCTACACGTCGGCGCCGAGCGGCCGAGCAGTGACCGCCCTCGCCTTCGACCGTGCCGGGCGGGTCCTCGCCGGAGCCGAGGCGGACGGGACGGTCCGGATCCGTCGGGCCTCGGACGGCTCCGAGCTGGCGGCCACCCGGGTGGACGGCCGGGTGACCTCCCTCGACGTCAGCCCCGACGGCCGCCGGCTCGCCGTCGGCACGGCGGGCGGCGCCCTGTTCACCGGATCCCTCCCCGCCGACACCACCGACACCACCGACTCCGCCACCGCCACCGCCACCGCCGGAACCGCCCGGCCCGCCCTGGCACTGCACCGGCGAGCGCACGGCGTGGTCGGACCGCTGCACGCGCTGGCGTTCCTCGACAACGACCGGGTGGCGTTCGCCGGCGACACCGCCGCCGTGCACCTGCTGTCGGTCGAGGGGGACACCCCCGCCTGGGCGAGCACCATGCAGCACAGCGACTACGTCCGCCGGATCGCCGTCAGCCCGGACGGTCGGCGCATCGCCACCTACGGCGACGACCGGACCGTCCAGATCTGGGAGCCGGTGCACGGCGCGGCGGCGTCCCCGTCGTCGAGTCCGAAGGTCACTCCTCCCCCGGGACTGCCGGCCGGGCCGACCGATGCCAGGAAGCTGCGCGCGGAACCGTTCACGGTGGACGGCGACACCGTCCAGGCCCTGGCCTTCTCCCCCGACGGCCGGACGATCGCCGGTGCCGGACTGCACGGAGCGGTCCGGCTCTGGGACCCCGACGGCCCCGACACCCCCCTGCACACGATCACCGGCCGGGGCGGGCCGATCAACGCCCTGGTGTTCCTCCCCGACGGCCGTTCGATCCTGACCGGCAGCGACAACGGCGCAGCGCCGATCTGGAGCGTCGACCCGGCAGCGGCCGAAGCCTCGGCCTGTGCCACCCTCCGCGCCCCGGTGGCCCGGCCGGACTGGGAGCGCTGGGTCCCCGGCGAACCGTACCGGTCGACATGCCCGTAGAGGTGTGCCCGATCGCACCGAGCCTTCCCACCGGGCGCTCGACACGGATCGGCCGGCACGTCCGGCCCCGCTCCATAGCCGGTGGCGACGGCGACTCCGCCCCGGGGACACTGGGGCATGGTTGATGATCTTCCCCCGGGCACGTCGAATACAGCGGACCGGCGAGCCGTCGAGCAGGTGCTCGGCCGCCCCTTGGAGTCGGTCTGGCCGACGGATGCCCTGGCCCCCCGCAGCCGGGTCACGGTGATCCGCGAGGCGGAGTGGGACGGACCCTGGCCGGTCGAGTTCCCCGGCACCGTGGACGACACCGGCGCGCCGGAGCCCGTCGAGCACCCCCGTGCGCAGGACGGCGAGTTGGTGTACCGGGTCGTCTTCGACCACCCGCAGTACGACAGCGACGGCTGCGGCCCCTACCGCAAGGCGCAGATCTGGAGCCGCCACCTCCGGCCCCGGCACCCGACCGCGTAGCGGGACTTACGGGCCATCAGCCGCGCAGCCGGCCCTTCGTGGGCGTGGAGGGTGGGACGGGGTCGGCCGGGCGAGGGCTGATTCCCCTCCGGCCTCGGCCAGCATGTACCAGATCATGACCCGCCCCCCGTGCTCCGGCCAGCCCGTACACGCGAACTGTCCGCGCCGATCGTTGAGCTGACAGCAAGTGGCCTGGGGGGATCCCGCGCGAGGGGTGGCCGTCCCGGGCCGGCGGGCCGGTGCCGCCCCGGCGCTGCCGGGTGGCTCGTGCCGGAGTGTCGGGTGCCGGGGTGCCGGTCGCTCCGATGGCCGCTCCGGAAGCGAACCGACTCCATTCTGCCTCGTCAACGGGTGTTCCCGGTAGGACCGAGAGCACTCGGGTTTGCCCTTGTCCATACCTGCCGAGCACCCGCAGACTCGACGTCATCCCCTCCCCGGCTCCGTGCCGACGCCTGCTTGCGGGCGCCGGTGCGTACGTCGTGCTGCCCTGCTGCCCCACTCGCCCGACGCGGGAGGTCGCGGCGGGGCGGGAGGAGGACGAACCAGCGAGCAAAGGGGACACGGTGGACAAGGACGCAGTGACGGTCGATCAGGATGCGGTGCTCCGAGCGAGGATGCTGCTGCTCAGCACGGACCGACGGGTGCTGCGCGGCCCGCGCGGCCTCTGGGTCTACCGCCTACTGACGCAGGTCTCCCCCGAGGTGTACGGGTCGAGGCTGGCCCGGGTGCTGGTGGACGCCACGCTCTTCCCCGAGGTACGCACCTCCCCGCAGGCGCGGCTCGCGCTGTTGGACGAGGCGGTCGCGGTGGCGCGGGCGCTGGACGGTGGCAACCCGTACCGCGCGAGGGTGCTCGCCCTCGCGCTCGCCGCGCGCGAGGCCGAAGTGCGGGCGGCACAGTGACGGGTCAGCGGCGGTTGCGCGGATGCTGGGCGGCGGTGCGCTCGTTGCCGCGCTTGTAGTTGCCGGTCCAACGGGCCATCACCAACTGCGGGTCGCCGCTCGCGGCCTCTTCGAGGAACTCGGCCGCGCGCGGCCCGCGCAGCCGGGCCGCCACCTTGCCCCGGTGCCACACGGTGACGGTGCCGTCGGAGCGTTGTTCGAAGGTGAAGTCGGACGGACGCGGCATGGGTTCCTCTCGGCTGGGTCAATCCAGGTGCGCCAACGCTGAAACCGGCAGCCGTACCCTGCCACGCCCCGACCGTGGCGCGCCACGCCATTTCGGTTCGCAGGAACGGCGTGGCGCGCCGGGCGACCTACTCGGCTCGGAGCACGGCGAACGGTCCGCGGACCCGCGTGCCGTCCGGCTGCTGCCACCAGCCGGCGACGTGGCCGAGTGCGTCGGCTTGGTCCGGGGCTTGGTCCGGGGCTTGGCCGGCGGCGACTTCGGCGGTGTGTTCGGTGGCGTCGCGAATCGGCTGCAGCACCCGATTCAGCCGAAGGGTGACGCCGTACGGGGTGCGCAGCTCGGTGCCGTCGGAATCGTCGGCGACGGCGGCAGTGGCAGTGGCAGTGGCGACGGACGCGTCCGCCGGTCGGACCCGGTCCGCCGGGCCGCCGAGGGATGCGGCCCCGGTGAAGGTACAGGTGACCTGGGGGTCGGGGGTGTCCGTGGCGTTCTGGTCCTGGGCCACCGCCCGGCCCTCGACCAGGGCGAACAGCTGCGCGATCAGCACCGGATCGTGGCAGCCGTCGTACGCCCACCGCCGGCCGAGAACGCCGTGTTCCATGGTGCCGACGAGGGCGTGCTCGGCGCCTTCGAGCGGGGCTCCCCGGTAGGTGAGCGGGACCAGGTAGGCCGTGCTCTCCGGGCCGGCGGCATCGGTGACCACCATGAACTCCATGCCGACCTCGCCGTCCGGATCGTCCAGGCGGAAGCCGCCGGCCTTGACCGGCTGGGGCGCACCGCCACCGGCCCGGTACCACGGCCGGGTGGGCAGCCATGCGGCGATGAGTTCGATCTTGCTCGGGCTGAGGGTGGTGTGGTGGATGACGGCCATGCGGTGAGGGTCCTTCTCCGTCGGGCAACTGGGGGTAGGGGCGTCAGGGCGTCGTGGCGTCGGGGCGTGGCAACGCACGGCGTCCGGGCATCGTGACATCCGGCGTCACGACGCCACGGCGTCCGGGTGGACGCGCAGGCGGACGACGCGGGCTGACGGTTCAGCCGTACAGGTACGGCGTGGTGGTGGTCAACGCCGCGAAGCCGAGGCGTTCCAGGATCGGGCGGCTCTGGTCGGAGGCGTCGACCTGGAGGTAGCGGTAGCCGTGCTCTGCCGCGATCCGGGCACGGTGGGCGATCAGGGTGCGGTAGAGGCCCCGGCCCCGCCACGCCTCGACGGTGCCGCCGCCCCAGAGCCCGGCGAAGCCGGTACCGGGGCAGAGGTCCATCCGGGCCGAGCTGACCGGGGTGTCGCCGGCCATCGCCACGACCACGGTGACGGTGTCCGGGGTGTCGGTGAGCTGGGCGAGGATGCGGCGGCGCAGACGCGAGCCGTCGGTGCCGAAGGCCTTCTCGTGGACTTCGATCACCAGGTCGAGCCCGGCCTCGTCGGTCACCGGGAGCAGGTGGACGCCTTCGGGCACGACGGTGTCGGCGAGCCGGGCGACGGTCTCCTCGACCCCCGCGACCATCACGGTCTCGGGGTCCTCGGGGGTGAAGCCCGCCGCCTTCAACCGGTCCGCGAGGTCGGCCGGACGGTCATGGGAGTAGTGCTTCCACTCGAAGTCCGTTCCGAGGGCGCCGTAGTGCCGGACCTGTTCGGCGATCACGGCGTCGACCTCGGCTGCGTTGAGGGAGGCCAGGTCCGACCAGAGCACGCCCTGCCAGACGTGGGCGCCGCCCACCTGCCGCACCACCGTGCCGGTCCGCTCGATCCGGGCCTGCGGGCCGTCGGGGCGCGCCTCGCGGCGCAACTGTTCGTCGAAGAGGGCGAGCGCCTTGTCATGATCCATTCGGGAACTCCATCATCCGCCCGGCTGTCGGGCAACCGAGAATCGGGGTGGGGGCGCGGCCGTCACCGGCCGGCCCCGCGGGCAGTCCTCAGGCTCCGGCCGCGCGCGACCCGAGGGTCGGCGCCGGCCGGGTGCCCGGTATGCCGAGCGCGACCTCCGGTGCGGCGGGCCCCGGTGCGACGGGCAGCGCCTCGGGCACGGCCAGCGCCCCCGGTACGGCGGTTGCGGTCACCGGTGCCGCGGCCTGCGCCCCCGGTTCGGCGGCCGCGGTCTCCGCCGTCGCAGCGGCTTCCGCCTCGGTGGCCGGTGCGCCGAAGCGGGCCAGGTAGTGCCAGACGCGCTTGAGTGCCTGCGGGTCGTGGTCGCCCGAGCGGTCGGCCTCGCCGACGATCCGGGGGTCGAGCCGCCCGTCCACGGCGACGGCCGCGCCCAGCTCCACGAATGCGGGCCCCCGGTAGTCGGGATGACGGCGCAGCTCCTCGGTGGTGAGCCGGAACCCTCCGTGCCATTCGAGGGGGCAGGCGAACTGCCGGGCCGCCTCCTCGACCGGGGTGTCGCGGTAGCACGGGTCGAGCACCAGGGCCTCGACGTCCCGGTCGAGTCGCACCGGGCCGTGGACCTGGGCCTCGATGTAGTCGTCGAGGGCGTCCTGCCGGTCGGCCTCGGCCAGGGCGATCAGCGCCATCCGGGTGTGGACGCCGAAGGCGGTGGGCTCCAGGTAGCTGTCCGGGTAGCAGAAGGTGGTGCGGGCGAGAGCCTCGGACTTCAGCCGGAAGTGGGCGGATCCGAAGCGCGGGGCAGCACCGACGGGCTTGTGCCGGAAGTTCAGCGCGCCGTAGACGGGGCGTTCGTGGGCTGCGGCCCGGTCGTAGGCGCCGTCGAAGATCCGGCTTTCCCAGCGCCAGCGGTCTCCGCCCGGGAAGGCGGTCAGTCCGCCGTTGCTGGTACCGGTGACGAACTGGGAGCTGTACACACCGTCCGCCACGAGGCGTTGGAGGACCGGCACGCCCTGGACCAGGCGGTCGGGGTGGAAGTTGAGCGTCACCCGCAGCCTGTCGTCCATCGCACTGCCCACGGCCAGGCTCTCGACGTGGCGCAGCGCGCGTTGCTGCGGGGTTCCGGGGCCCGCGGTTCGGCTGCTCGACGGCGTCATGGGTTCTCCTTGGGCTTGTGGACGATCAGGGTCGCCTGGAGGAAGCGCTCGGTCTCCTCCGGTCGGCGGACCAGGCGGGCCGTCTCGGTGAGCCCGGCCCTGCGGAGCTGGTCGGCCATGGCGCCGGGTGTCCAGCGGTAGGCGGCGGTGACCTTGTGGTCGAAGGCTTGCGGGGCGGGGGGATCGGTGGCCGGCCCGCCGGGATCGGTGACCCGGTCCGGGTCCGGGTCCGCGACCGGGTCCGGGTCCGGGTCCGGGTCGGCGAAGAAGGAGACCAGCAGGTGGCCCCCGGGCGCAAGGGCGCGGTGGAACTCGCGGAGGATGTCGAGCAGTTCCCCGGGCGGGGTGTGGATCAGCGAGTAGCGGGCGACGATCCCGCCGAGCGAGCCGTCCGTCGCGTCGAGCGCGGTCAGGCTGCCGAGCTCGAAGCGCAGCTCGGGGTACGCCGCACGGGCCAGGGCGATCATCGCCGGCGAGAGGTCGAGGCCATAGGCGTCCAGACCGAGTTGCCGCAGATGGTCCGTCACCCACCCCGGACCGCAGCCGACGTCGGCCACCGGGCCGGCGCCGCCGGGGGTGCCACGGACCGACTCCGCGAAGGCCGCGAGCATCGCCCGGTCGAGCGGCTGGCCCGCGAGCGAGTCGGCGAAGAGCTCGGCGTAGAGCGCCGCCACCGCGTCGTACGCCTCCCGGGTGGTGGACAGGTGGCCCCGGTCGCTCATGACGCACCGTCCGGCGCAGCCGCGGGAATCGGCAGGGAGCCGTCCGTTCGACCTGCGGGCTCCTGGCCCGGGGTCGAGCGGGGCGCCGGCGGGGTCAGTCGGCGCGGGGCGGCGAAGTCGGAGTTGTCGACCAGCAGGTCCACCCGGGACAACGGGTCGGTCTCCCGGACGTACAGGTGCTCGGCGACCAGGTAGCGGTCCCGGTGGATGGACTCGGCGTCGGAACCCGCCCAGTTCCGGTCCCGTACCGCGCCCCGGCGGACGGAGAGTTCGTCGTCGACCTGCAGCCGGATGCGGAAGTCCCAGTGGTCGTCGACCTCCGGCCGGAACGCGAACACGCCGTCCACGACGAGCACCGTGTCGGGGGTGAGCGGAGTGGTCTCGGCGGAGTGGTCGATCTGGGTCAGCGGGTCGATGCTGCAGAGCGAGCAGGACTCCGCCTGCGGGGAGCGCACCGGGCCCAGGAGCAGCCGCTCGGCGCCCGCGCAGTCGTAGGCGTTGCGGTAGTAGCCGCGACCGGACTCGCGGTCGTAGAGGTGGCGGTCCCGCCAGGGCTTCTTGAAGTCGTCCAGGGTGGCCCGGAGGACCGGTCGCCGCCCCAGCTCGGCGATGCGTTCGGCGAGTTCGTGGCCGAAGCTGGTCTTGCCCGCGGCGGTGGGACCGTCGATCCCGACCAGGAGGCGGCCGGCCCCGAGCGCGAGGACACGTGCCGCGGTCTGCTCGATCAGCTCGCTGCGCGCAGACGAGGCCGGCGCAGGACTCGGCTGCTGCCAGGTCGAGGAGGAGTACTGCACGGTCGGCATGGAGTGCGCCTTTCTGCTGATACGCGGGGCCCGGTCGACGGGCGGCGGTCGTCCGGTGTCGGCGCCCGGGCACGGGCGCCGACGGTCAGGTCGGCCGGGCGGCGTCGGCCGGGCCGCGGTACGCCGGGTACGGCGTGCGGCGGCCCGACCGCAGCGGCCCGGCTGAGCGCGGCACGGCGTCGGCTGTCATGACGCCCTGTCTAATCGGCATCGAGCTGGAGTGCGAACGAATTATCGCCGGACCTCACAACAACGCCGCAGCTCAGGGCGGGCAGAGCCGGATCATGGTTCACTCGTTCGAGTGGCGATCACCACGGTCGCGTACAGTTCCTCGCTCTCCACGACCCGGCCCGCCAGCCCCGCTCCGGCCACCACCCCGAGCGCGAACGGCACTTGGTGCTCCCCCGTCTCGAACAGCAGGCTGCCGCCCGGGGCGAGCCACTGCGGCGCCCCGTCGGCCACCCGGCGCAGGACGTCGAGGCCGTCCCCGCCCCCATCCAGCGCGACCAGCGCCTCGTGTTCCCTGGCCTCGGCGGGCAGCAGCCCGATGTCACCGGTGGGAACGTACGGGACGTTCGCCAGCAGGACGTCCACACGGCCCCGCAGCCGGTCCGGCAGCGGGGCGAACAGGTCGCCCCGGTGGACGTCGGTGGCGATGCCGTCGAGGTTGCGGCGGGCACAGGCGACGGCCGCGGGGTCGATGTCGCTCGCGTGCAGCTCCAGCGTCCCGGGCGAGCCGGATCCGCCGCGGGCGACCGGGCTCGTCGCGAGCGCCGCGCCCAGGGCACCCGTGCCGCAGCAGAGGTCGACCGCGACGGAGTGCGTCCGACCGGAGCGGCCGATCAGTGCGGCGGCCTGGCGGACCAGGAACTCGGTGCGGCGCCTGGGAACGAAGACGCCCGGGTCGACGTCGATCCGCAGACCGCAGAACTCGGCCCAGCCGACGACGTGTTCGAGCGGGAGTCCGGCCGCTCGGCGGTCGACCATGCCGGCGAGCTCGGCGGGCGTCCGGGCGGCGGAGAGCAGCATCCGGGCCTCGTCCTCGGCGAAGACGCAGCCGGCGGAGCGCAGCCGGGTGACGACGGCGGACCGCAGGCGCGTGGAGGAGCAGAGACGACCGGCGGCGCCGGTACGAGAAGAGCGGGAGGAGCGGGAGGGGTTCACGGGATTCCTTCGGAGTACCGCGGGTCTCCCTCGGCCGCTAGACCGACGCGGCCGTCCGGCCGCCGGAGGGGAGTACCCGACCTGACACTGCGGTAATGGGTCTCACCTCCTCCGGGCGATCTCTGAGCGGACTGGAGCACACTACCGCATCCCGCGTCCGCGGATAGGGTGGTCCGCCATGGACGAACCGGGCCACCTGCAAGCCACACGGACCTCCTACGACGCCATCGCGGCCGACTACGCCGCCCGTTTCGACGACGAGCTGGCCGGAGCCCCGCTGGAACGGGCGATGCTGGCGGCCTTCGCCGAACTGGTACGGCCGCCCGCACCGCTCCCGGACCGAGCGGGCGCTACGGGCCGAACGGGGCGCGGCGGGTGCGCTGGCGACGAGGGGCGAACGGGCGTGGGCGCCGGTGGCAGCGGTGACACCGGCGCCGGACCCGGCGCCCCGGTGCGGGGCGACCTCGGCGGCCAGCCGGTCGCGGACATCGGCTGCGGCCCCGGGCGGGTGACGGCGTGGCTGAACCGGCGCGGACTCGAAACGATCGGGATCGACCTGTCCCCGGCGATGATCGCGCTGGCCCGCCGGGACCACCCCGGGCTGCGGTTCGAGGTGGGCTCGATGACGGACCTGGACCTGCCGGACGCCTCGCTCGCCGGGATCGTCGCGCTCTACTCGACCATCCACCTGCCCCCGGCGGAACTCCCGGGCGTGTTCGCCGGGTTCCACCGGTCCTGGCGCCCGGCGGACACCTGCTGCTGGTGTTCCAGACCGGCGACGAAGTCCGCCTCCACCGCGAGGAGGCGTTCGGCCACGCGATCGACCTCGACCACTACCAGCGGCGGCCCGAACCGGTCGCCGCCCTCCTGGAGGCGGCCGGACTGACCGTGCAGGCCCGGCTGGTCCGGGAGCCGCAGGCCGGCGGCGTGGAGAAGGTGCAACGCGCCCACCTGCTGGCCCGCCGGCCGGTCGGCACGTAGCGGGCGCGACGGCGGGCGCCTCCCCGCTGACGGCTTCGCAGGGCGTCGCGGTCCCTGTCACCATGCCCGCAGCGGGAACCGGGCGCCCCGCGCCGTCCGGCCCCGTCACCGCAGCCCCGCACCGGACCCCGGGCGAGGGTCCGTGCTGTTCCGCAGTGGCATCGGCGCGTCCCGCGGTGTCCGGCCTGCCACCTGTGCACATCGGCTGGCGCGATTCCCCCGAACGGCCGTGCAAAAGGGTGCCGAATTGCACTCGTGGGAACGGGGATCGGCAGGTCAGGATGCCTACATGCGATACGACGACTACGGCAACCCCGAACCATCCCGGGCCATGCAGCACCTGACCGCCCGTGCGCTCCCCCGCACGCGCCCCCCGAACGTCGGCGTGGATGCCGGTGACCCTGCGCCTCGCCCTCGTCCGCACCCGTCCCCGTCCCCGGCGGCCACGGCCGGTGGTGACCCGGACCGTCACCTCGGGTGCATCGCCGTCCGGTTATCACCGCAAGCCGGCGCCCACCCCTCCACACTCCACCGTCCGACAACCTGACGCTTCGCCAGTCGGCGGCACCGACCGCGCGGGTTCGGGCCGCTGTTCACCCCGCACGCAGACCCACCTCGACCGCCCGAGCACCGGAGGACCCCGCATGATCACCACACCTACCCGCGACCGCCGAACCGCCGGCGCGGTGGTCGGGTCGGCCGTCGGCGACGCCCTCGGAGCACCCTTCGAGTTCGGGCCACCGGGCGTCTTCTCGGCGCGGTTCCCGGGACGCCCGGGCACGGACAGCCCCGGACCCGGCGGATCGGGCCGAGATCGGACGGGACGCGAAACGGACCGCGCACCGACGGGGGACGACGAGCCCGGCAGCGAGATGCGCGGCGGCGGCTGGGAACCGGGCGAGGCCACCGACGACACCCAGATGGCCGTCCTCGTCGCACACTCCCTACTGGAGCACGGCGGGCTGGACCTGCCGGACGTCTTCGACCGCTTCCGGCGCTGGGCAGCCGCCGACCCCAAGGACATCGGCATCCAGACGGAGGAGGTGCTCACGAGCGGTCTGCCCTGGGACCGAGCGGCCGCGCGCCACTTCCAGGTGAACCTCCGCGCAGCGGGCAACGGCGCACTCATGCGGGCCACCACCTCGGCCGTACGCTTCGCCCGCGAGGGACGGGAGGCGGCCATGGAGGCCGCCCGACGCCTCGCCGCGCTCACCCACGGGGACCGGGCCGCCTGGGAGGGAACCGCCGTCTACCACGAGTTGCTGCGGCTCGCCTTCGAGGGCCGCGATCCGCTCACCGCGCTGCCGGAGGTCCTGGCCGCCGTCCACCCCCTCGACCGGCCGCGCTATGCCGTCGTGCTCGCCCCGGACTGGCACCCCGAGCAGGCCACCGAGTTCAACGGCGCCGTCTGGCCCTGCCTGGGATCCGCGGCCTGGGCCCTGCGGACCACCGGCACCTTCGAGGGGGCTCTCCGGGCGGCGATCGATCTCGGGGGCGACACCGACACGGTGGCCGCGGTCACCGGAGGGCTGGCCGGCGCGCGGTACGGACTCGACGCGATTCCCGAGCGGTGGACGGCACCCCTGCATGTTCCACTGCCCGGGCCCGGCCGGCGAATACTGCGAGTCGGCGAACTCGTCGACCTCGCCCACCGATTGGACGGGCGATGACACCCTGAACATCAGCCGCCGACTGCACCGGGGGCCGGGCAGGACGGGATCAGGCGGGCGCGGCGCTCCGGAGGGTGGAGAGTTCGGCGGCTACGTCGGCGCCCCGACCAGGGTGGATCTTGAGGGTGGCGAGGACGCCCGGTACGGCGATGCTGGGCATCAGGTGTTCCAGCAGGGCGGCGATGCGCTGCTCCAGGTCGGAGCGTTCGGTCAACTTCTGGGAGTAGATCTGGGCGCCCGTCCAGGAGGCGGCGAGCAGCCAGGCCGTGTCGGCGGGGACGATGTGCGGCAGCAGTTCGCCCTGTTCGCCGGCTGCGGTCAGCACCGTCTCGGCCCGCCCGATCCAGCCGGGGATGGCGCTACTGCAGTGGGTGCCGTCGAAGGCGTCGTGACCGAGTGACAGGCGGGCGCCCGCGCTGAGCAGCGGGTCTCGCGGAAGGCGGTGGGCCATCACCATGCTCATGTCGACGAGTTCCTGCAGCTTGCAGGGACGGGCCGGGAGTGGCTCCTGCTTGAACTGCTCTTCGAGCACCCCCTCGGCGAGCTTCTGCTTCGAGTCGAAGTGGAAGTAGAGGGCGCCGCGCGTCACTCCGGCCCGGGCGATCACCTCGCCGATCGTCGCCGCCGCGTAGCCGTACTGGTCGAAGACCGAGGCCGCCGCCTCCAGAATCACCCGGCGGGTACGGAGCGCGCGTTCCTGCTGCGCCACCGGCGCCCCCTCCCCTGCCGCTCCTACCGAGGCGGAAACAAACCAAACAGTCCGTATCTTATCAGCGTCACAGTCCGCTCACCGACCGTGATCCCACCGGCCGTAGGGGTCCTGCCGCTCGTCCCGGCCCTCGCGCGGGTCGCCGTCGTGCGACCCCCCGCCACCCGGCCGGCCACCGTCGCCGCCCCTGCCACCCGAAAGGCCACCGCCCATGCGTTCTGCCCCGGTCCCCGAGTCATGTCCGGACCCGGACCCGCGCCCGGATCCCAGCCCGGGGTCAAACCCGAAGTCGGCGCCCGACCCGGCCCCTGGGACCGTCCCCGGGCCCGACCCCGGACCTGCCGGCCGACGGCGCCCCGACCGAGGTGCACCGTGCCGCCAGCGCAGCTCGCGCCGGATGTCGGCGGCGATCGCCGCCGCCCGCACCGGGTCGGCCCGCTGCTCCGGCTCCCAGTCCACCGTCTCCGGCACCATCCGCCCGGCCGGGCGGCAGACCGGGCAGACGCCGCTGTCGTCCAGCAGCCAGCCGTCCTCGCACTGCGCCTCCCGGCAGGGATGCGGCAGCACCAGCCAGTACGCGACGTCGTCCGGGCCGTACCCCTGGTCCGCCTCGCTGCGCGGGACCCGCAGCGGCCGGTGCGACCAGAACGTCCACCACCGCCGCTCGATCCGCGCGATCAGCACCTCGGGCGCCAACCGCTGCAACTCCTCGTACACGGTCTCCCGGACGAGCGCGTCGGCGCTCCCCCCGCAGGCCCGCATCAGTGCGGCCGGCAGGGCGGCGAGCACCTTCGCCACCGGATTGGCGGTCAGGTACGCACCGAGGCAGGGTCGGCAGCGCTCGTCGCCGTCGCCCCGGCGCAGCCGGCCTGCGCCGGGCCACCCCGGTTCGCGCAGCGGCATGCGGGGCAGGGCGGTCCCGCAGTCGGCGCAGACGTCGCGGCATCCCCGGCACAGCGTCTCGCCGGGGCGGCAGTCCTCCGGCAGCGGCGTCCGGCACTGGGCGCACTCGCCGCGGCAGTACCGGCAGAGGTGGTCGACGGGGTGGGGCAGGGCCAGGGGTTCCTGCCGGCAGCGCAGGCACCGCCCGCCGACGGACGACGCGGGAAGGATCGGATGCCCCGGGCACTCCCGGCACCGGACGGCATCCGGCGCCGACCGGGGCCGGGGGAACCGGTACGGCTGGTCCATGCCTGACCTCATCGGATCGAGCGGCTGATCTCGTGGCCGATGGTAGGGCCGCAGTCCGACACACGTCAGGCGAGTCGGGAATTCCGCGACAACTCGGATGATCCGACCACTCGGCGAGCCGGTCGCCGACACCGAGCACCGCCCTATCGCGAAGCCCGCCACCGACAGCCCCGGCACCGACAGCGCCCGGCACCGTCGACGCCCCCATCGACGCCGCGTCCCGCCGCCCGCTTCCCGCCCCCGCTTCCCGCCCCCGCCGGGCGCCGGGCGCCGGGCGCCGGGCGAGCGAGGCAGCCGCCGAACGGTCACGGACGGCCTCCCACCCCCGAATGGCGGACGCGAGGGTGACCGCGTCCCGCGACGGCCGTTGAGGGGGCGAGCGAGCATCGGTCGGCGAAGGAAGGTGCAGGGGCATGCGCAAGGTCCTCGGCAGTGCTGTGGTGGTCGGCGTGGTGGCCGTGGTGCTGACGGCCACCGGGGCGGCCCGGGCAGGGAAGGTGGCCTCGGCCGTACGGGAGGTGAACCAGGGGTACAGCATCCCGGTGGGGGCGGTCACCGACCTCGGGGCACTGCCGGTGCTGGCCGGGCTGGGGTACGACCTCGTCGGACTGCTCGGCCATTAGCGACTACCAGAGGTCGAGGCTGCGGGCCGCCACCAGCTCACCGATCCGGGCCAGGGCCTCGCCGGCCGGCAGGGGGGCGAGGCGGCGGCCGTCCCGGAGCCGGAGCGCGACCAGACCGTCCGCGGCCTCCCGCGGTCCGACGACCGCCTGGTACGGGGCCAGCCGGGCGGCGCGGATCCGGGCGGGCAGGGTGCCGTGCTCGGGCCCGGCGACCTCGGCGCGCAGCCCCAGGTCGAGGCAGCGTTGCCGGAGCTCGGCGACCTGCGGCACCTCCGCCTCGGTGAGCGGCAGCAGCACCAGTTGCACGGGGGCGAACCAGGCGGGGAAGGCTCCGCCGTACAGCTCGATGAGGTGGGCGACCAGGCGTTCGACGCTGCCGATGACGCTGCGGTGGACCATGACCGGGCGGTGCTTGGCGCCGTCGGCGCCGATGTAGTGCAGGTCGAAGCGGACCGGCTGGTGGAAGTCGATCTGGACGGTGGACAGGGTGGACTCGCGTCCGGCGCCGTCGGCGATCTGGACGTCGATCTTGGGTCCGTAGAACGCCGCCTCGCCCTCGACCGCCTCGTACGGGAGGCCGGAGCGGTCCAGCACCTCGACGAGCAACGCGGTCGCCCGGCGCCACAGTTCGGGGTCGTCGACGTACTTCCCGCCGGGCCCCGGCAGGGAGAGCCGGTGGCGGACCGGCCGGATGCCGAGCGCGGCGTGGGCCTCGCCGATCAGTTGCAGGGCGGCGAGCGCCTCGTCGGCGGCCTGCTCGGGGGTGCAGAAGATGTGGGCGTCGTTGAGCTGGATCGACCGGACCCGGGTGAGGCCGCCGAGTACGCCGGACAGCTCGGAGCGGTACATGCCGCCCAGTTCGGCCATGCGCAGCGGGAGTTCGCGGTAGCTGTGCGCGCGGGAGCGGTAGATGAGCGCGTGGTGGGGGCAGAGACTGGGCCGCAGGACGACCTCCTCGCCGCCGAGGGCCATCGGCGGGAACATGTCGTCGCGGTAGTGGGCCCAGTGCCCGGAGACCTCGTACAGCTCGCGTTTGCCGAGTACCGGCGAGTGGACGTGCCGGTAGCCGGCCCGGCGCTCGCTCTCGCGGACGAACTCCTCCAAGGTGTGGCGCACGGCCGCGCCGTCGGGGAGCCAGTACGGCAGCCCGGCGCCCATCAGCGGGTCGGTGTCGAACAGGTCCAGCTCCCGGCCGAGCCTTCGGTGGTCGCGCCTCGGCGGTTCCTGGGCGGGCTGCTGCTGCGCGGACCGATCGACGGACCTGTTCACGGGCCGGCTCACGGGCCGGTCGACGCGGTGGTTCACGGGCCGGCTCACGGGCGGGTCGACGGGCCGGTTCACGGGCTGGTTCATGGGTGGGGTGTCTCCACTCGGGACTCGAAGTCGGACCTCGAACGAGGGGCGAGTGGACGGCAGCGGCGAAGCCCCGGGGCACTCGCCCCGGGGCTTCGGACAAAGACAGCTGTCAGCGCGCCGGGGGTGTCTCCGGCGTCGTCGTCTCGACTGCGGCGCGCTTCATGCGGGTGACGCTAGCAAGAGCACTCCGCGCACGGCGACCGATTATTCGCCCGCACACGCACCCCAGCACCCCCACGCCCTCACACCCCACGCCGCCGCACCACTCAGCGCAGGAGCACTCGCCCCCGCACCACTCAGCGCAGGAGCACTCACCCCCGCACCCCCTCACCAGTCACCGCAGGACCACGCACCCCTGGCGTTCGAGGGCGGCGACCAGGTCGGGTGCGGGCTCGGGGTCGTTCCAGCGCAGGTCGAGCTTCTCCAGGGCAGGCAGGTCCACGAGCCACGGCGGGAGGGCGGTGAGCCGGTTGCTGCGCAGGTCGAGGCTGCGCAGCCGGGGCAGTCCGGCCAGGACGGGCGGGATCTCGGTGAGGGCGTTGTCGCGCAGTTCGACGTGGCGGAGTTCGGTGAGGGCCGCGGTGGAGGCGGGCAGGCCGGTCAGGGCGTTGCCGCGCAGCCACAGCTCGCGCAGGCGGTGCAGTCGGCCGAGGCTCGCGGGGAGGGCGGTGAGGCGGTTGTGCTGGGCGCGCAGTTCGACCAGCCCGGTCATGTCGCCGAGGGTGTCGGGGAGGGCGGTGAGCCGGTTCTCCCCGACGTTGAGGTAGCGCAGCCGGTCGAGGCGTCCGAGGGTGTCGGGCAGCCGGGTGAGGGCGTTGTCGTGCAGGTAGAGGAAGTCGGTGAGAGCGGGGAGGTCGCCGAGTTCCTCGGGGACGGCGGTGAGCGCGTTGTGGCCGAGGTCGAGGGTGCGCAGCCGGTGGAGGCGGGCGAGGTCGGGTGGGACGGCGGTGAGGTCGTTGTCGGCGAGGATGAGGACTTCGAGGCCTGGGTGGTCCCAGACGCTCGCCGGGGCGTGTCCGAGGTGTCGGCGCCAGAGGTTGAGTACGGTCACCCGGCCATCCTCCCGCGCACCGGCGCCGAGCTGCCCGGCTTCCGGCGTCTTGGCTGGTCGCGGTAGGGTTCGACCGAATTCCGGTCACGTACGGTGGCCGAGACCCGGCCGCCCGTCCGCGGGGCCGGTCGCCGACTCCGATCGAAAGGCCCGCGCAGCCGATGGCCCCCCGCCTCTCCGTCGTCGTCCCGGTCTACAACGTCGAGAGCTATCTCGTCGAGTGCCTGGATTCGATCGCCGCCCAGACCTTCGAAGACTTCGAGTGCGTCATGGTCGACGACGGCTCCACGGACGGCAGTGCGGCGCTGGCCGAGGCGTACGCGGCGAAGGACTCCCGCTTCCGCCTGGTGAAGCAGCACAACCAGGGCCTCGGTGCGGCCCGTAACACGGGGTACCGGCACATCGACCCGGCCGCCGAGTACCTGGCGTTCGTGGACAGCGACGACACGCTGCCGCCGGGCGCGTACGAGCTGATGGTGGGCACCCTGGACGGGACCGGCTCGGACTTCTGCACCGGCAAGGCGCTGCGCCTGCGGCTGGCGGGCTACTTCCCGTCCGGGGCGCACACCAAGCCGTTCACCGAGACCCGGCTGAAGACGCACATCAGCGAGGTCCCGTCGCTGGTCACCGACCGTACGGCGTGGAACAAGGTGTACCGCCGCAGCTTCTTCGACGAGGTCGGGGTGCTGTACCCGGAGGGCATCCTGTACGAGGACGCGCCGGTGAGCGTGCCGCACCACTACATCGCGAAGAGCGTGGACGTGCTCGCCGACCCGATCTACCACTGGCGGATGCGGGAGACGGCCGGCGACCTGTCGATCACGCAGGTGAAGACCGACCCGAAGGTCGTGGTGGACCGGGTCCGCTCGATGGAGCTGGTGCGGGAGTGGCTGCAGGGGCGTCCGGAGCCGGAGTTCCGCGACCATCTGCGTTCCTACGACCACAACTGCCTGGTCGAGGAGATCCCGATGTACTTCTGGTCGGTCCCGGACGGTGACCGCGCGTACCGGGCGGCGTTCCAGCAGCACGTGAGCCGGCTGCTGGAGGCGATCGGCCGGGACCGGGTCGATGCGCTCAGCAATTCGCTGCTGAGGCTGAAGTACCAGCTGACGCTGGCCGACCGGATGGAAGGGTTCGTGGCCCTGCAGCGCGTGCACCGGCTGTACCGGCGCCAGGTGGTGCAGCGCCGGCAGCCCGCGCCGCAGCCGGTCCCGCCGGGCAAGTAGCCGCTGGGCAAGTAGCCGCCGGGCGAGCAGGTCCGGCCGGGCGAGCAGGCCCCGCCGGACAGGTAGCTCCGGCCACCACCCGCGCCATCCGCGCCCCCGGACACCACGGCGGCGGGGCGGCCCGATCACCGGGC